>CAZHOD010000098.1:0-6836 GCA_964534075.1 uncultured Spirochaetia bacterium | reverse complement strand
GACCTGCGCCGGGAAACAAAAAGAGGAAGTCTGCCTGTCAAACGCCTCTTCATTGACCTTGTCCGGCGTTACCACTTTACATCCAAGCTCCGAAAAGAAATTATAATATAAAGGAAACATCCTGTTTGAAAGAAGGCTTTTGTTTATCCCTATAACCGGCGCGTTCTTTTTTGTTTCCATGGGCGGGGCGAACTTTTCAAAAATCAGTTTATCCCTGATTTTTATCAAATCCAGCTTTTCTGTATCCACATTTATCCTGCGCCGCATGTTATAATACCTGTTGCACGCGCCGCCGAACATATAAAGCTTACCTTCTATCCTCATTCTGCTTATCCCGCATTTTAAATCGCATTTTTCCCTTCCCCCGTCGCATATAAAGGGCTCCTCTGTCTTTATCTCCCTGTCTATAATCCTTTTCAGGCTTATTTCCTGCTCTTTTATGAGCCCCAGGTTTATCCTTTTTTCAAATTCAAGCGCCACGCCGAACGCCCCCATGAGCCCGGGTTCGGGCGGTACTATTATGGGTTTTTTCAGTACGGAAGCCATGGCAAGCGGAACCGCCCTGTTATAACAAACCCCGCCCTGCATAAAAATTCTGTTTCCGACCTGCCTGTGCCCCTTCACTCTGTTTATATAATTAAAACATATGGAATAAACAATACCTCCGAGTATGTCGTTTAATTCGACCCCTTCATGAGTCGCGTTTTTTATGTCCGAGGAAATAAAGGCCGCGCACTGGTCGCTGAAATTCGGGGGTGTTTTACCCTTCATGGCAAATCCCGCTATATCCCTGTAATCTATATTAAAAGATTCCCACGACGCCTCTTCAAGGAACGAACCCGTTCCCGCGGAACACGCCTCGTTCATCGCGTAATCCGACGCTACTCCGTTGGTAAGATAAGTATATTTAGCGTCCTGCCCCCCTATTTCAAAAATAGTATCGACCTTTGGGTCAAAATAAGCCGCGGCAGCGGCGTGCGCTATTATCTCGTTTATTACCCCGTCGGTCAGGGAATAAAGCCCGGCTATCTGCCTGCCGGAACCGGTTACGCCTATGCCCCTTATGTCGACTTCCACGCCCTGCAGTTTATCCATTATGCTCCTGTAACAACGGCGCGAGGCTTCTACGGGGTTTCCGTTTGTCCTGAGATACACTGAAGCAAGGATTTTTTTATCGGAAGCCCTGACAAGCACCGCCTTTGTCGTGGTCGAACCCACGTCCAGGCCCATAAGGCAGCGGTCGCCTACTTTTATAACCCCCCGCTCGAAATTATTGAACTTAACCAACTTTTCCGCCTCAACAAGAGGAGGAAGCACAGGAAAACTGAATACGTCTTTTTTAAAAAGTTTTTCAGGGGCCATCCCGCCTCTGTCAAAAGCAGCGACAGCCGCCCCAAAAGCCTCAAAATACGGCGCTTCAACCGGTATATGTACATTTTTAAAACGCCCGGCGACATGGCCCATAACAACGGCATTTAAGGCCGTGCCCCCGGTTATGATTATATTATTGTGCGGTATCCTTGCCACAAGTTCGGCTATTTTATCGGATATCATTTCGCAGAGCCCCGCGGCAACATCCGTGACCGGCACGCCTTTGTTCAAAGCGTGAGTGCAGTCGGATTTACAAAAAACCGAGCACCTGCCGGAAACCTTATAAGGAACGCCCCTGCCCGCGGCCTCGATCGCCTGGTCTATGGTAAGGTCCATCCTTTTTATCTGCTGAAGGAAAAATTCCCCCGTGCCGGACGCGCATTTGTTTCCCGTGGAAATCCCGGCCACCTTCTGGTTTGAGTCCAGCCTGTAAACCATAAAAGTTTCGCCGCCCGCGGAAACAAGCGCGTCGTATTTCTGCCCCTTTGATATTTCCGCGAGCGCGTATTCAGCTGCTTCGGGCTCCGTTATCTGGGGCAGCCTTACATGTTCCCTGAATTTTCTGCCCGTGACAAGAACCGGCGTCTTATCCGGGTTGAGCTCTTTGACCACAGCCGCGAACTCGTCCCTGGGGTTGCCTTCATGGGATTTCCTTATTACTTTTTCTATACTTATTTTATCTCCGTTTTTCACCGCTTTTACCGCGCTGATTGTGGACGCGCCCATGCATATACCTATGGCGCTTTTATTAATTCCGGTATTATTTTCCGGCCTGTTATTTTTCATTCGTATACCTCATAATTAAAAAACTCCCTTCAAAAAAAGCGAAAAATCCGGCTCCCCGCCTCAAACCGCGGTTTTTATATCGCCGTCCTTATTTTTTTTGATTCCGGCCCGGTTCCGGGCGCGGTTTTTTTTCCCTGTTTTTCCGCCGCACGCTGCGCCTGCAGGCAGAAAGACTCGAACTTGGCTATCAAAAGCTGGGGATAAAGGTTCCCGTCCACCTCTATGGTCAGAAAAGGTATTTTTTCACCGGGTTTGAATTTCGAAGTGTCATATTTTTTCCCGGCCTGTTTATAAGCCGCAACCTTGTCCTCCACATCCATGCTGTTGGCGGCAACAGCCTCAGTAAACCTTGTTATCATGCAGCCAAAGGGCCCTATATTAATGTGGCCCGCGTATTTATCCAGCCCGTCCTTTAAAATTTTTCCCGTAGAAAGGCCGGGCTCGCCCGTGAGCCTGTGGGATATCAGGTGCTCCGAGTAACTGTCGTATTCCGCGACGTCTATTATCTCGGGGTCATAGAGCCCTGATTTTACCATTATCTTTTTTATTTTCCTCTCAATTCTCAGCTGGACCGCGTCTGAAATATAAAATTCTATCCAGTCCCTGAGCTTATGGTCCGGTTTCCATACGCCTTTTTTAATAAGGTAATTATTGTAAAAAAACCACTCGTGCAGCGAGGCGTGCCTGGGGATGAACCCTTTTTCCGCTATCATTTTGGATATCCCGTTGTTGCACCACTGGTCGCGCCTGACAAAAAGCTCGCCGTTCACCATAATCTGCGGGGTATCCTTAAAAGGCGCCTTTAGTTTAATTGATTTAAACTTTCCCGCTGTTTCCTTCAGCGCCTTATAAAGGTCCTGTTTTATTTCCCCCGCGGATATTTTCATAAGTTTGTCGTATTCTTTGTTGAATATTTCAACCGCGGCGCCCACATCGGCAGCCAGGGTGTAAAGCGCGTTCCTGATATCGTCCATAATATCGGAAATAACTATTGCTTTCCACGCGGTAAGCGAGAATTCCGGGCCGAGCCCGGTATATCCCACTTCACCCGCGAAATAATAAGGGGTAACATCGGGTATTTTCTTTTCCTTTATCAGCATCTCCGTCGTTATAAAGTACTGCCCCAGCCGGCAGTAACCGTGGGCCTTCGGGATAAATATGGCGAGTTTTTCCCCTTCCTTTTTATGATTTTTAATATACCTGAACATGGAACCGAGTATTACCACAAGCGGGATGCACTCTTTGCCCGTCAGAACAGCCCTTCCTTCGCGCCTGACTTCGTCATTCGCCACATCCATCGCGACAGCGTTCACGCCCACCTTTTTTAGAGCGGAGGCGAGCGCGCGCGTCCCGAGGTCGCCCATCGAAGGCAGTAGCACTTTTACCGAAGGGTCTTTAAATGGTATTTTTTTTCCTTTTGAGTCTATATAAAATATTTCTTCCCCTTCGGTGACAACCTTCGCGGGCGTGAACTCGTCCTTTTCGAGTTTTTTCTCCTGTTTCTGCACCTGCATGTAGTTTTTGACAACGTCGATAAAAGCGTCTATCCTTGTATTTATCCCCGCGTCGGCTGTATGCCCGTCCAGCTCCAGGGTGAGCGAGGGTTTTGTCCCCATTATCCTTCTCACGTGCTGCACCAGGAACGAGTCGAGAGCGCAGAGAAAATTGGTTATATATATGGCGTATAGCTGCGGGTCCTTTTTTACGTATTCCGAGGCCTTTATAAGTTTCTGCCCTATTTCCCAGTGCATGGTTTCTTTGAAGGGCTCGTTCATTTCCTCGCCCTCGAAATCCAGCATCTCAAACGGTATTATCACATGCCCCCTGGTGGTAACCTTTCTTGGGATGCCCTTGTTCGCGTCGCCGGAAAAAGCATTATGCGGCCTGCCGAAAAGAATGGTCCCGAAATTATCCGGGTTCCCGCGGAGTTCAGCCAGCGCCTTTTTCCCCGTTACTTTGAGTTCCGCCTCGAACTCCTCCTGTATCCTAACCGCCCGGTCAAAGGATTCGGCAGCCTTTTTTTTGTTCAGCCTCAGTTTTTTCGCCAAATCGACAAACACCTTTTTCTGGGAAGCGTACCCTTTCCTGAAATTAATGGTGGGGTCGAGTATTTTTTCCTTTAATTTTTTTTCTTTGAACACCGCGTTTATCCAGTACGGTTCTCCCTGGCTGAATATGCAGGTAGCGCAGAAATCCTGTTTATCATTGCCTTTATCAACAAAAAGCTCCCTGAGCTGGGGCATAAAAAAGTAATCCGGGTTTTTATCCGCCAGCACGTCAAAATAAGCAATAGCGAGCTGCGAAGGATAGCAAAAAGAAGTTGTCTGCCTGTTTAAAGCTTCCTCGTTCATACTGTCGGGCACTATGACGTGGCAGCCGAGCCCCGCGAAAAAATTATAATAAAGCGGGAAAACATTATGCGTAAGCAGAGCCCTGTTGATTCCTATTTTCAGGGCCTTATCATCCGCGTGATGAACCGGCGCGTATTTATCATACATCAAATCATGCCTCGTCTTAACAAAATCCAGTTCGCCCGCGTCAACGTTTATTTTATGCTGCAAATTGTAATACCTGTTGCACGCGCCGCCGAACATATACAGTTTTCCTTCTATCCTGACCCTGTTAATTACACATTTTAAATCACATTTTTCTTTCCCTCCCCCGCAGGTGAACGGTTTTTCGTGTTTTACCACACGCGAAATAAGCCTGTCGAATTCGAATTCCTATTCCGGAACCAGTCCCAGTTCTATCCTCTTTTTCAGCTCCAGCGCCACTCCGAACGCTCCCATGAGCCCGGGTTCGGGCGGAACTACAATTGGCTTTTTAAGGACCGCGGCCATCGCGAGCGGAACCGCCCTGTTGTAGCAGACGCCGCCCTGCATGAACACCTTGTCTCCGACCTGCCTGTGTCCCTTGACCCTGTTTATGTAATTAAAACATATGGAATACACAAGCCCCGCGAGAATATTATCCCTGGAAACGCCTTCGTGCACAGCGTTCTTTATGTCAGAAGAAATAAAAGCCGCGCACTGGTCATTGAAATTGGGCGGCCTGTCTCCCTTTTCGGCGAGCGGCGCTATATCCTCGGCCTTCAGGTTAAATGACTCATAAGCCGCCTCCTCGAGGAAAGAGCCGGTCCCGGCTGAACACGCCTCGTTCATGGCGTAATCCGAGGCCACGGAATTGGTAAGATGGGTGTATTTCGCGTCCTGCCCGCCTATTTCGAATACAGTGTCAACGTCAGGGTCAAAATATGCCGCTGCCGCGGCGTGCGCTATTATCTCGTTTATTATGCCGTCGGTCAGGGAATAAAGCCCGGCTATGTGCCTGCCGGAACCGGTCACTCCTATCCCGCTTATTTTAATCCCGGTGCCGTTTAACTGTTTTTTCAGCTCCTTATAACATTCCCTGGAGGCTTCCACCGGGTTTCCGCTTGTCCTCAGATATATGGAACCGAGGAACTTATCGTCATCCGCCCTTAAAAGCACGGCTTTTGTGGTTGTGGACCCCACGTCGAGCCCTATTATACATTTATCGCCTTCTTTTGCCTCAGCGTATTCCATTTTATTAAAAGAGACAAGATCCTTTGCCTCGGAAAGAGGGGGCAGAAAAGTAAAACTCGAGGATTCTTCCTTAAAAAGTTTTTCGCCCGCAAGCGATACGCCTTTTTCAAATGAAATAAGCGCGGCGCCGAGCGCCTCAAAATAAGGCGCCTCTTGGGGCACGGTTATTCCGGGCATATACCTTTTAAGGTGTTTTATGACCGCGCTGTTCAGCGCGGTGCCACCCCCGACCATAACCTTCTCATGGGGCACCCTTGCCAAAAGTTCGACCACCTTCATGGCTATCATTTCACACAATCCGGCTGTCACGTCCTCAATGGGCTCGCCTTTATTAAGCGCGTGGGTGCAGTCGGATTTGCAGAAAACAGAACAGCGGCCCGAAACCGGGTAAGGGGTGCCCTTTTCCCCGAGCCTTACCGCCTCGGAAAGCTCAAGATTCATCCTTTTTATCTGCTGCAGGAAAAACTCTCCCGTCCCGGAAGCGCATTTATTTCCCGTAGTGACCCCGAGTATTTTCCGGTTATTATCGAGCGAATAAACCATAAAGGTCTCGCCGCCCGCTGAAACAAAAGCGTCGTATTTCTCCCCTTCTTTTGCCACGAACTCCAGGGCGCGTTCAGTTGCCTCGGGCTCGGTAATAGAGGGAATATTTACCTGTTCCCTGAATTTCCTGCCGGTAATAAGAACAGGCGCCCCGCCCGTGCTTATTTTTTTCATCAC
Organism: uncultured Spirochaetia bacterium; assembly: GCA_964534075.1. GTDB lineage: Bacteria > Oederibacteriota > PGYV01 > PGYV01 > CAYTNY01 > CAZHOD01. The sequence continues at coordinate 396 of CAZHOD010000098.1, read as the reverse complement.
CGAAGCGAACTCTTCCTTTGGGTTGCCTTCGTGATGTTTCCTCATTATATTTTTAATCTTTATTTTTCCGCTTTCGTCCTTTGAAAGCTCTACAACGGATATTGTAGACGCGCCCAGGCATATACCGAACGCGCGGTTTCCCTGCCTGTTTTCCCGCGTGCCCGGGCCTTCCTGTTTTTCCCGCATATTGAACTCCTTTTAAAATTTCCGGATTTAGCCGAAATATAATAAGGGACACTTCACACAATATAAATGTTTTAGTGTCCCCAAAAAATCCCTCTGTTTATTTATTTTTCCTCAACAGTAAAATATTTTACTAATTTTTACTTATTTTGCAAGTATAAATTTCAGATTCACGGTAATACCTCAGTTACGGTAGGGGTATTATGGCTTTTG
>CAZHOD010000097.1:0-6852 GCA_964534075.1 uncultured Spirochaetia bacterium | reverse complement strand
GCCTGAAAGGCGTAGGGGGAAGCTTTAGCGAAGGTTGATAGCGCAGGTGGATGGCCGCGTGCCTACAAAGACCGATATGCGCCACCATAACTGAGGCGTTGCCTCTCACTTTAAATTTGTATTGACAGGCGCGGGTTTGTTTCATGGTTCCTTCATGGTTCCGGCATATTATAATACATAAAGCCAAAGGCCTCGAGTACAGGGGCTCCGGTCTATAGACGATACGGAGTAAAAAAAAATAATATCCCGGCCGAAAAATTTCAAATTTCAAACTTTTTTTCACGGTTTTTATGTTACAATATCCCCAAATTCAGGCACACGGAGGGATTGTATGAAAAAAATTATACCAATATGTTTATGCTTTTTTCTTATGGCCGGTTTTTCCCGCGCGAGGGACAGCGAATCCGTAAAAAAAGCCGTGGTAAAAATATTTACGGTTGTCAAAAGGCCGGATTACAGCCAGCCGTGGCAGATGAGCGGGCAGTACCCGGGAGGGGGTTCGGGTTGTATTATAAAAGGCAATAAAATACTGACCAGCGCTCATGTTGTCAGCGACTGTACGTTCGTGCAGGTAAAAAAGTACGACGGTACAAAAAAATATACGGCTTATATAAGCGAGGTGGACCATGCCTGCGACCTCGCGGTTTTAAAGGTGCATGATGAGTCATTTTTTGACGGGAGCGAACCGCTGAAAATCGGTGAGCTTACGGGCCTTGGTGACAAGGTCACTGTTTACGGGTTTCCCATAGGAGGTGAAAAGCTTTCCATAACAGAGGGCGTGGTATCGAGAATCGAAATAGGCCAGTACTCTCATTCGGGAAGGTCCCTTCTGCAGGTGCAGATAGACGCCGCCATAAACAGGGGGAACAGCGGCGGCCCTGTAATAAGGAACGGCGAACTTGTTGGTGTTGCCTTTGAGACAATGAGCAAGGCGCAGAGCATAGGTTACACAATACCGCCGGTTATCATAAGGCATTTTTTAAAGGACGCGGAGCAGGATGATTACGGCGGTTTTCCTATGCTGGGAATATACTGCCAGAAACTGGAAAATGAGACACACAGAAAGTACCTGGGTATGAAGGAAAGCCAAAGCGGGGTAGTTGTAACAAAAGTTGTTTATAATTCATCCGCGAGGGGAAAGCTTAAACCCGGGGACGTTGTGCTTGCCGCCGGAGGAAAAAACATAGCGAATGACAGGACCGTGCGCTTCAAAAATAATGAAAGAATCGACATGGCGTATATTATTACCACAGCGTATACAGGCGATAAGATGAACGTAAAAGTATTAAGGGACGGAAAGGAAAAAAATATACCCCTTACGATGAAAAGCCCCCGGAAGCTTGTTGAAAAAAGGGAGTACGACTCAAAGCCCGCCTATTACATATTCGGCGGGTATGTTTTCGTGAAACTTTTAGGCGAACACCTGAATATAAACGGCATAGCAGGCACCGGCGGACTTATGGTTTTCGGCAATTATTATTTCAACGGTATTCCAACCGAAAAAAAACAGGAGGTCGTGATGCTTCAGTACGTGCTGGCCGACGAATTTAACCTGGGATACCATGATTACAAAGGGAAAATAGTGGCGGCAGTGAACGGAGAGCGCGTAAAAGGAATCAGGGATTTTATGGAAAAAACCGAAAACGCGAAAGGAAAATACCTGATAATCGAATTCGAAGATAAAAAGAAAATAATAATGGACCTTAAAGAGGCTCGGAAAGTTTCACCGGAAATACTTGATAAATACAAAATTCCGTCGGACAGGCCGGCGTATTTGAATGAAATTTAAAATAATAAAAACCGGCAGTTATAATTTATTACGCGGTTTTTTATGGGCCTGTTTTGAGCCGGATATCCCGGCGCCCCGGCCGGTATTCCGATATATTTAAAATTCGTGATTTTCATTCAAGAAACCGCACCATTTTTCTCTTGCAATTCGTCTAAATTAACAATAGAATAAGGAAACCCGAGTAAGGAATACAGGAGGCAGTATTATGAAAATCCGGGCGGCAGGTTTGTTTTTTGCTTTTTTATTTTTGGTTTTTTCGGGATATGTTTTTGGAAAGCTTATGGAGGGAGAAAAAGAGAATTCTTTTTCCGATGAGGTAATAGAGCTTGAAAAATCCGCGGAAAATACCGAAAATAAAACGAAAAACAGGGAAAAACAAAAAGTTAAAAATGAAAACGGGAGTAAAAAAAATATTCCCGAAAAAAAAGAAAGGCAGCCGGAAAAAACGGTAACTGAAAACAAAGAAGTCATAAGCGAAAAAACAAAAATCAGCGTTTTGTTGCAAAAAATAAAGGAAAAACAGAAAACCAGAAAGGCTATGGAAACGGATATATTAATAAAGTCCTCTTACCCCGGGTCGGGGGCGGCCCGGGAAATAAAAGGGGACGTGCTCATTAAGAAAAAGGATAAATTCAGGGTGCATTATACAACGCCCAATGAGCAGTACCTTATATCAGACGGTAAAACGCTGTGGATTTATACCCCCGCCCTTAACCAGGTTATAAAGCAGGCGGCTGATACAGCGGAGTTGAATACAAATTTTTATATTGAAATAGAAAATTCAATGGAATATTTTGTGAAAAATAGCAGGACACAGCTTAATGAAACCGGGGACACATACGAATTTATTATGCGGCCGGAGGACAGAAAAACACTGGATTTTGACAAAATTACGGTTAAAATAGACAAAAAAACACTGGTTCCGGAGTATATGAGCATGGAATTTGACGGGACGCTGATGGAGGTTTATTTTTCCGGCGTAAAAAATTATTCCGCCAAAGAGGCCGGAAAAACGGAAAAATTTGCTGATTCGAATTTTATATTTAAAACCCCCGAAGGGGCCCAGGAAATAGAAGCCTCATCTTTTTTCGGGCAGTAAAAAAATGAAAAACCAAAAGTGAAAGGAGAGCAGGATGCCGGAGGGATATGGTGAAATTCTTAAAAAAGCAAGGGAGGAAAAGAATCTTAAAATACCGGACATACATAAAATATTAAGGTTTGACCCTCTTTACGTAAAAGCGCTCGAGGAAGAGAATACAGAAGCGTTTGAAAAAAGAATATACATGGAAATGTTTTTGCGGACCTACGCGAGGTATTTAAAGCTTGACGCCGAAGAGATCGTAGGTATGTTTAAAAAGTCTGCCGGCGCGGGAAAACCGGAAGCTGTGGAGAAAAAACACCCGAAAGAAAACATAGAAACGGAAAACAGGGAGCCCCGGGAAAAAACAGGTGAAGAAAAAGAAAATAAAAAATTTTTTCCGGACAAAAAAACCGTGCTTATTGCCGGGGGCGGCGCGCTTGCTGCTGTAATCCTTATTTTGGTTTTATCCGGCGGCGGAAAGGGTAAATCCTCCGCGGGAAATGAGGGCAAAGGGCTTTACCCTGTGGAAGAAGAAACCAGTATAGACGTAATAGCCAAAGGGCGCGGGGAAGCATGGATCAAAGCAAGGGTCGACGAAAAGGAAGAGGAATTTTTGCTTAATAAAGGCGATAAAAAGGAATGGGAAGGCGCTCAAAAAATAGTCTTTTTAATAGGAAACGCGGCGGGAGTTGAATTTATTGTCAACGGGGATTCAATAGGGGTTATAGGAGAGGAAGGCGAGGTTATTAACGGTTTGGTTTTTGAAATCGGAAAAAATTGGTATATTGACAGGGGCCAGGGGTTCAAAACCCCGGGAAAACCCCGAACACCGGAAGAAATTAAGGCGGACGGGGAAAAAGCACAGAAATAATAGAGTGAAATAATTTAAAATCCCCGGAGAACGGTATTTTAAAATTGTTCCGGGTATTTAAGGCAGGAGGTAAAGTATGGGAAAAAAAGACTCGTCATTTGATATTGTATCAAAGGTCGACCTGCAGGAAGTTGTGAACGCTGTGGATCAGGCAAAGAGGGAAATAGCTAACAGGTACGATTTCCGGGGCAGCGATACAGAAGTCGAATTAGACAAAGACGACAGGTCCATTAAAATAACGACCGCGGATGATTACAAAGCAAGGGCGTCGCTTGATATTTTAAAAAATAAAATGGTAAAAAGAGGGGTGCCGCTGAAAGCCCTGGACGCTTCGGAACCCGAAGAATCGGGGCTGAGCAGAGTGGTTGTTAAGATAACCATACAGGACGGCATTCCCCAGGAGAAAGCCAAGGAAATCGTAAAATATGTAAAAGAACTCAATTTCAAAAAAGTACAGGCTTCCATACAAAAAGATGCGGTCAGGGTTTCCGGGCCCAAAAAAGACGACCTGCAGGAAGTTATGGCAAAATTAAAGGAAAAAGATTTCAATATAGATATGCAGTACACAAATTACAGGTAAAAATAATTCCGGATTCTATGTTTCAGATTTCAAATCCCGGACGTGTAGGCATAATCAGCCTTGGCTGCCCGAAAAATACTGTCGATACCGAATGCATGCTCGCCGCCCTGGGAGCCCCGGAACTTGCGGGCGACCCTTATTCCGCGGATGTTATTATTATAAATACATGCGCTTTTCTCAATGAAGCGAGAAAAGAGTCGGAAAAAACCATAGAGTCCATGCTGGATACAGGTAAAAAAGTCGTGGTAGCGGGGTGTTACGTGTCAAAGGACATAAAACACCTTAAATCGCGTTACCCGGATGTTTTTGCGTGGGTCGGGGTTAATGATATAAAAAACATAAAAAAAGCTGTATTTACCGGGGGCTGCCACAACAGTTCCCGGCCGTGTGTTTACACGGCCGGCCTGCATACCGCGCTCATAAACCCTTATTCCGCTTATGTCAAAATTGCCGAGGGATGCGGCCATAAATGTTCCTTTTGCCTGATACCGGCGATCAAAGGCAGATACAGGAGCAGAAAAAAGGCGGATATAGTGCGGGAAATAAAAAACCTAACCGGAGCCGGGGCCCGGGAAATAAACCTGATAAGCCAGGACCTTTCGTATTACGGAAGGGATATTTATAAAAAATACAGGCTGGCCGGCCTTGTTTCTTCCATATTAAAAGAAGTAAAGGGGGATTTCTGGCTCAGGCTCATGTATATTTACCCGGACATTAAGCTCATAAAAGAGCTGGCGGATATAATGCGGTCGGATAACAGGCTGTGCGGGTATGTTGATATACCTTTTCAGCATGTGGATGACTCGATACTCGTGAAAATGAAAAGAGGGTATGACGGAAAATATATAGAGTCCATAATAAACTATCTCAGAGGCTCAGCCGGAGATATTACCATAAGGAGTACTTTTATTACGGGTTTTCCGGGAGAGACAAAAAAGCAGTTTCATAAACTGGAAAAATTCATATTACAGGGCAACGTGGATAAAGCGGGTGTTTTCGGGTACTCGGACGAGCCCGGGACAGAGGCTTTTAAATACGCGAAAAAAATAAAACCCGGGGAAATTGCCCGCAGAGCGGAAAGATTAATGCTTGCCTCGGGGCAGGTTTGTTATTATAATGATACGCAAAAAGAAGGCTCGGAAAAAAGGGCCCTTGTAACAGGCCCTCCGGTTAAAGGGAATTACGCGGCGAGGGCGCAGGATGCCGCGCCGGATATAGACGGCTATATTTACTTTAAAAGTAAACAAAAAATCAGGCCGGGTTCTTTTGTAAAATTAAGGATGAAAAAACCCGGCAAAAACGGCCCGCAGGGAGAACTCGTGTGAGAAAAGAAACTATAAAAAAGCTTCCTAACAGGATAACCATGATAAGGGTAATACTGGTCATTCTTTTTATACCGGCCCTGCTTTTTAATGATATAGCGTCGGGTTCGCTGGGCCGCTTCACGGAAATTACCGGCGGATCCTCTTTGCGGGAGATGCTGCTGAGCTACGCTGCCCTGTTTTTGTTTGTACTTGCCGCTGTCAGCGACTTTTTCGACGGTTATATAGCGAGGAAGTATGACGTTGTCAGTAATTTCGGGAAAGTGATGGACCCGCTGGCCGATAAAATACTTGTTGTCTCCGCGATGCTGGGGTTTATACAGCTCGGTATAGTTCCGGCATGGATGGTCATAATAATAATAAGCCGGGAATTTCTTGTATCCGGAATAAGGATAATAGCCGCGCAGGAAGGCAAAATAATATCGGCTTCCGCTTTAGGCAAAGTAAAAACCGTTACACAAATAACCGCCATAATTATTACGCTTGTTTTTCTATGTGTCAATAAGACCATAATACATTACAGCCTGCCAAGGGAAGGGATTATGCCAGAAGGAGCCCTGCAGGAAATATCCCTGCTGGGGATTTTACCCTACTGGCTTATGTTTATAGCGGCAGCGGTTTCGCTTGTTTCCGGGTTCGAGTATTATTTTAAGAATAAAAAGATATTTGAGAAAGAGTTATAAAATGCGCTATGTCCACCTGGCAATTTCAACTTTTTTCTGGAGTGGTTTTTTTCCGGTGGCGCCGGGGACTTTCGGAACACTTGTTTTTGTGCCCGTATATTATTTTTGTATTTCCGGGGCGCATCCTCTGGTTTATATTTCGGTTACCGCGGCTGTTTATTTCACGGGCGTCTGGAGCTCAAACTATGCTTCTGCCATACTGAACGACAAAGACCCGTCGCGTGTTGTTATAGACGAGGTAGCGGGATTTCTTGTGACAATGATGTTTATACCGGTTACCCCGGGAAGGGTTGTTTTGGGTTTTTTCTTTTCGCGTTTTTATGACATAAAAAAACCGCCGCCTGCCCGGCAGGCGGAAAAGCTCAGGGGCGGCAACGGGATAATGCTCGATGATGTAATAGCGGGGGTTTACGCCAATATTACGCTGTGGATAATCATATTGTTTAAAATTGATGTTTACCTTGAAAAAGCCGTCCAGTCCCTGAAAATTTTTTAAAATGTTAAAAAATCTGTCCGGTGCTCCCGG
>CAZHOD010000096.1:0-6873 GCA_964534075.1 uncultured Spirochaetia bacterium | reverse complement strand
CTGAAAGGTTGCGCCTACAAAGACCGAAATGCGCCACCATAACTGAGGCGTTACGGGGGTGATAAAATAGGGGCAGTTGAGCCGTTTCATATTCATATTTTGCTTTGTGTCTTTACCCGTTGCTCTTTGATTTTTATTCTTTACCGCATTTGCGGTTTGACGCAAAACCTGCCTGTATGTATAATGAAAACAATTCCGGCAGGCTGCCGGTTGAAAAAGGGTGTGTATGAAAAAAAATGTTGTAATAACAGGGGCCACAGGTTTTATAGGCAGGCACCTTTGCCGCGTGCTTAAAAAAAAGGGATACGCCGTAATCGCGGTATCCAGGAACAGGCAAAAAGCCCGTAATATACTGGGCAGTAATGTTTCATACTGCGGTTATAACATAACCGGGCTTGCCGCGTGCCTGGAAAAAAGCTTCTGTGTAATAAACCTGGCCGGCGATAATATCGCTTCGGGCAGATGGACAGAAACCAAAAAGGAAAAAATCCTGAAAAGCCGCGTGCATACAGGAAAACTTCTCACAGCCGCGCTGAAAAAATGCGCAAAAAAACCCGCTGTTTTTATCCAGGCATCAGCTACAGGTTTTTATGGCGGGCGGGGAGAAGAAATGCTCACGGAAAAATCAGGCAAAGGCCGCGGCTTTTTGGCGGATGTATGCTCGAGGTGGGAAAAATCCACGAAAAACGCCGGATCGGAAAAAACAAGACACATTATAATAAGAACAGGTATAGCGCTCGGTAAAACCGGGGGAATGCTGCCAAAACTTGTTTTGCCTTTTAAATTTTTCGCCGGCGCTGTTTTGGGCAAAGGCACACAGTGGGTTTCATGGATAGACATAAAAGACTGGACCGGCGCCGCGCTGCATATAATGGAAAATAAAAAAATTTCCGGCCCTGTTAACCTTACCGCGCCGGCTCCCATACCAAATTCCGAGCTTGCTCATGTACTCGGAAAGAAACTCAAAAGGCCGGTGTTTTTCAGAATGCCTTCATTTATCATAAAATTATTTTTCGGAGATATGGGGAAGGAGCTTATTCTTTTTGGGCAGAAAGTAATCCCCAAAAAACTGATGGATGCGGGTTATAAATTTAAATACCCGAATATAGATATGTCCCTGCGCAAAAACCTGAAAAATTAAATATGCTACTGCCAAAAAGGTATGTTTCGGGGCGGTTGCCCGCCTGCGTCCTACTGCTACAGCGGACAGGCAAACCACTCCCTGCAATATACAAATAAACGAAATCCCCACAGTTATTATTAATTTTTTTCTATTTCGTAGAGACAGGGCTCTGCCCCTGTCTCGTTGTTATACGCAGCCTAAAGGCTGCGCCTACCAATACGTTTTATCGCACTTGTAGGGGCGGGTTTACAACCCGCCCCCTGCAAAAAAAACAAAGCCCTTTGCAGGGACATGCCGCCGGCTTGTCCGAACTTTAAAAGGTTTTCCGACTGTACCAATACAGTAATTTTTTTATTCCCAGGTTATCACTCCGGAAGAATCCGTCTTTACAAGATACGCGTCGCCGAACCCGGAGTTTTCCGTGTGCCCGGCCGCGGCAAAACTGCCGCTGTCTTCTATTACCCCGCAGCCTTTTTCATCAGTGGAAGCTTTACCGAATGTTTTTATCCACCCGCCGTTTGTTGTGTTTCCACTGCTGTCTGTTTTTATTAAATAAAGGTCATTAGGGTCCCCCGCATCATACTGGCTGTATCCCGTAACTATGTACCCCCCGCCCGGCAATTCCTTAATATCGATTCCGCCTTCGTTCAGGGCAGTCCCGTAAGTTACGTCCCACTGAATATTTCCGGCCCCGTCTGTTTTTATTATCCATAAATCCTGGCCGCCTTCGCCCTCTGACTCTGTGTAACCGGTTATGACATAACCATTATCAGAGGTTGGAAAAACGCATTGTCCCACGTCATTATTGGCGCCGCCGTATGTTTTGGTCCATTCTTCGTTACCGCCGCCGGTTATTTTCATAAGAAAAACATCGTCATTGCTTCCGGTTGTGTCCCTCCAGCCCGCGGCAATATACCCGCCTCCCGGGGCCTCGGCCACAGACCATGCCGCTTCGTCCCCGCTCACGCCTATTATCGAAATAAAACCCGAAGAGTGTGTATTTCCCGAAGCGTCGGTTTTGACAAAATAAACATCCCTGTCACCGGCCCCGTCCTCTGTTGTACCCGCGGCAAGAAAACCTCCGTCAGAAGTTTCTATCACGTCTGTTGCCGCGTCAGTATAACCTTCGTCAAATGACAAAGCGAATCCCGATGGATACGTATTTCCGGAAGCGTCTGTTTTAACAAGATAAAGGTCAGTATTTAAACTTCCGGCAGGCATCCTGTAGCCCGCCATTATATAACCGCCTCCCGTGGCCTTATCCAAAGCTGAAGCCTCCTCATCGCCGTCTGTTCCAACAAGGGCGTGAAACTGCTCGTTGCCCCCCGAATCCACACAAAGCAGGTAAAAATCCGACTGGCCCGCGCTTTCTGTATTTGACGCCTGTCCCGCCATGGCGTAATAACCGGAATTCTCAATAATATCATCGACTGTTTCATGCCCGGTGGCAGTACCGTAACTTTTCGGAGCGGGTACCGGAGTAGGGTCAACGCCGGGTTCCGAAGGATTTTCTTTTACAGGGCATGCCGTTAATACAAACACAAAAAAAACCAAAGCTATTATTAAAAAATAATTCGATTTTCTCATCTAATCCCCCTAATCAAACCTGATATTATCCAGGTAAAAATTAAACGGCATTTCCTCATCCAGCGTGGACGAGGTAAAAACAATTTTTATTTCTATTGTTTCCACCGAAGCCAGGACATCGCTCACTGTATATCCCGGGCCCGCCGTTGAAAAAGAATGTATGACCTTGGTAAGCGTGGACCATGTGCTCATGGCGGGCGCAGTGTATGTGCCGAAAACTTCCTGACCGGAATCATTTATGAACCTGACCTGGATATCCAGGGGCCCTCCCCATAAGCCGAAATAAATATTGAAATTGGTATAACCATCGACATCTATGGTGTACGGGAAATCCGTGTAAACAGTCAGCCGCCCCTGGTAATTTCCCCCGCCTATGTCCATGTGCGCCCTTGCCGTGGCGGTCATTCCGAAGGAATAATCCGAAACAGGCGACCCTGTTATTCCTGAACTTGAAATGGAAGAAGTCCCGCCGTAGTTAAAATCATTGTGGTTGTTCCAGAAACTTTCTCCTATCATACTGTCCCTGTCCCCGTCCTCAAAATCATCTATCCATAAAACAAGCGGTGTGGATGTCGATGTAGGTGTTAACGTAACTGTAAATGTACTCGTTATTGTGCTCGTCGAAGTCGGCGTGCCTGTTGCCGTAGGTGTAGGAGTAGCCGTTTCGGTTGCCGTAGCAGTATAAGGAACGCCCTGTGTTACCGTGGCGCTTTGCGTAGAAACCGGCGTGGGCGTAAAAGTATTTTCCGGAGCGTCCGGTTCCTGCGGATCCGCCGGGCTGTCTTTACTGCCGCAGCCCGCGGCCAAAAGAATAAAAAATCCTAAAATCAAAAATACCGCCAAACATTTTTTGTTCATAATACCACCCCTGTTGTTTTTTTTGTATTTTACCAGCATCCAAAATTTTTTCAACATTTTTTTTAAATTTTTCTTGAATTTTTTTTATTTTTATATAGAATTAACACAGAAAGGCGATTATTCATGTTACCCCTTTTGAGGGCGGATTGTCAGCGCCCTTAAAACTTTCTGTTTCAACTGTTTTTTAATTCCGCGCCAAAAAAGGGGGGGCATGATGAGAGCAAAAATAAAAGTCGTAAGGCCGAGAAGGTATCCGAAACCGCAGGAAATAGATATTTCAAAATGGAAGGTTTACAGGGGCATGACAGAGCAGCAGGAAGAATTTTATAAACGCACTTATTTCGACTATTTAAACGGCAGGGGAAAAATAAAAAACATATATTTCTGTTCGAATTAAAAAACCCGGGTATTACGCATTCTTTCCCGTATCCGGAATGTTTGTTATTTATGTTTCTTTTTTCTGTTATTATAATTGGTTTGTAATTATTTTATTTTTCCTGTCAATATGGATATTTTTCAACATATATTCCATTATCAGCCGAATCCTGGTATATTAAATGTAAATACCCGCCTTTTGCCACAAGGTCGATTTCCGTGGCTGTGCCCGAAGAAAGCGAAGCTCCCGCAAGGTCCTGCCATTCGATCCCGGTATAATATTTAGGGACCAGTTCGGAATTAGCTGAATCCCAGTACGCTACATAAACACCGCCGAGAGAATCAAGCGCAATAGAAGGATGTGAACCGGACCCCAACCCGGATATGACACTCCATGACCCTGTATAATAATCAATCCATAAATTACCGGAATTATCCTGCCACAGCACATATACGTGGGTCTTGCTTTTTGTTCCGTAAACAACGAGCGATATATAATCGCCTACACCTATTGCCACGGGGTCTGTTCCACCTACCGGGACCCAACCTGTGCCGTCATGATATTTTACGACAAGGTCTCCGGAGCTGTCCTTATACGCGATATAGGGAGCCCCTGTATAATCGTGCATTTCCATATCAAGAAGCGATATTCCCTCGTCAGAATCCATATAACTATTCATTCCGTGCGGTACATAATAAAAAGAACTTCCGTCCCATCTTTTCACATATCCCCTGTCGAATGACCCGCCGTCCACATAGGCAACATAAGGTTCGTCATTCACAGGATTAACTTCAATATCCACGTAAGAAGGTATACCCGATGACTGGTTGTAATCATCAAGAAGGTTCCAGCTGCTTCCTGTATATTCTCTTATGGTAAGTGTATCAGTGGATGTACCGTCAGCGTAAGCGGCAAAATAAGCGCCGCTGCTGTCAATTGCCATGGACATCCAGTCCACGCCAAACGAACCGGCTGGGTCAGAAAGAGCGTCCCATGACACTCCATTGAATTCACGCACATTATCGTCTGTTCCGCATACATAACAATACGCCGGGTCGCTGGTGTTCATAACAAGTTTAACGTGTTCCGCGTCCGAACAACCCGTATTCGCCGAACCGACACTTTCCCAATACGGCGTATTTGTATAAGTTGGGGTAATTGTCCTGGTCACTGTTTTTGTAGCTGTCAACGTAGGAGTCACTGTCTTTGTAGCGGTTTGCGTAACTGTTTCAGTAACCGTGGCTGTAAAAACAGCAGCATTTATTTCTATTGTATAGGGTATTATGGCCCCGTCCGTGGACCTGCATTGTATGTAGTATGTTTCGGGTACAAGGTTTCTTGTTATTTCTCCGCTCCCGTTCGAAACGAACATCTCCTCGAGCACTGCCGATGTGCCTTTCCACAGCCTTACGTGCAGGGTGTCCGCGTTGTTATTTTCTGCGATTAAATTAAAAGCGGAATCCGCACCTATATCGAAGGTCATCCAGTCATGGTCAGAGGAAGGGTTTATACCGTGTTCCTGCGGAGAATTATTTTCAATCACGGATGCCGTATCGCGTGAATCATCCGGTTCATAAATGTCTATATAAGGTGTTTGTGTAAAAGTGGGCGTCGCTGTTGGTGTAACTGTCGGTGTAACTGAAGGTGTATAAGTCGGGGTAATTTCGTTTATTTCTAAATATATTGTATAAGGATTTATTATCTCATCATTTTTCGAAAATACTTCGACATAGTAATACTCCGGATCCAGTATGACGTACGCTTTTGCAAAAGGGTCTCCCCCGTAATCATCGAACGCGTAAATACTGGTCCCGGGGTCGGAGGAATCATAAAGAAACATACGCGTGTCCCCTGAAGCACCATCGGTTTCTATTGTCACCTCTGAGCGGGCGTTCACTGTAAAATGCACCCAGTCCCTCTCATTGCCCGGGTCTATAATATGTGTCTGGGTTTCTCCGGATGATATGGACGAGGCGGACAGATAATTATTATCCGGCTCATATATATCGAGCGCCGGTGTCTGTGTCGCTGTCGGGGTGATTGTGGTGGTATGAGTTCCGGTTTCAGTTATCGTATGCGTCCGGGTTTCGGTGAAAGTAGGTGTACCTGTAGGTGTCAGCGTATATGTCCCCGTATCAGTGGATGTTGCCGTATGAGTGGGGGGATTTATGATCTCAGTAAAAGTTGGCGAAATAACCGGGGTGTTTGTTGATGTTTGGGTAAAAACTTCCACAGTACCGGTCATGGTAAAGGTTGGTGTATAAGAAAGTATAACCGGGGTGTTTGTGGCTGTATCCGCGGGTTCGTCCGGGTTTTCCGACGGGCCTGAAGGGGAATCTTTCTGCGAGCAGCTTCCAAGAACCATAAAAACCAAAATCGCGGCGGAAATTATAAATATGATACTTTTTTTCATAAAACATACCTCCCTTAAATAGTTAGTTACTGATTATTATACAAAAACAGCGTAATTGTTTCTGTGATTTAAGTCACACTCTATATTCATCCGCTTTTGAAAATTTTTTCCATAACAGGAGCCCACAGGAGTATAACAGTCACAACAATCGCGTTCACAATTGTAAGAAACACCGCGCCCGCGAGCATGTCTTTTACCCTTCCTAAGCCTTCATGGAATTCCGGGTGGTATATATCAATAAATTTTTCCACGGCCGTGTTTATTACCTCAACTATTATCGCCGCGGCCCAGCATGAAAATATAATGGCGAACTTTATTTTTGTAGTGCCCAGCAGTATCAATAGCGATACTATAAAAAGCGCCGCCGCAAGAAAAATAGAAAGATTTTTCCTCGAATAAAAGCCATACCACGCGCCTCTTAACGCGTAAAACGTGCTCTTTGTTATCCTGCCCAAAATATATCTCATATCAGGCCTCACTCCCTTGTTTCCGGTGTTTTTCTGTAAACATATACTC
>CAZHOD010000095.1:0-6874 GCA_964534075.1 uncultured Spirochaetia bacterium | reverse complement strand
GTAGGCGCAGCTATGCAAACTGAAAGGTTAAAACTGAAAAATCAAAAAACAATAAGTAATGATTTCCGGGAAATGAAAATTATTTTTATTTGGCAAACGAAAATATTTTAATGGAACCGCTGTTCCGGCCGCGGGCGGTTTGACGTTTAAATAAAAGCGTGGTAACATAAATAAAACATATATTTAAATTATGAAACATAAAAGCCTTATAGTTTTAATGAAGTTTTAATGATTTTTTTATTGACAACTACGGCATAAAATTGTAAAATAATTTTACTATTTTTAAGGAGTTGATAATTGATATTTATTACGAGGTATGACGGCAAAAAAATGGTTATAAACGCTGAACATATTGAGATAGTAGAGGCTACACCGGACACTATAATCACTACCACTACGGGCAGGAAGGTGACTGTAAAGGAAAACATCGACGAGGTGGTGGGTGAAGTGAAAAAATATAAGAAAGAAATAAATTTACCTTTGGTAAAAGAAAATGAAAAACTCTAAACAGGGGGTGGCTCTGTGGGAATAGATTTATCTACAATACTGGGACTTGTAATAGGATGGGGCTCGCTTGTAGTGGCTCTGATGATGGAAACGGGCGGTAATATACAGCACGCCCTTATGTTTTTTCAGCTTTCAGCGTTTCTTATAGTTTTCGGCGGCACGCTGGGCGCTACCATGGTCAGTTATCCGTTTAGTGTCATGTCTACTTCTGTTGCTGTTTTAAAACAAAGTTTTCTTAAGAAAGAGATGAACCCCGCTGATGTCATACAGACTCTGGTGGGTTTCGCGACAAAGGCAAGGAGGGAAGGGCTCCTCGGGCTTGAAGACGAAATAGCGAATGTCGATGATTCATTTCTTAAAAAAGGCATCCAGCTTGTTGTGGACGGAACTGATATAGAACTTGTAAGGTCCATTCTTGAGACAGACCTTTCTTTCCTTGAAACAAGGCATAAACTCGGGGAAGGTATATACGGTACTATGGGAGGCTTTTCACCGACGCTTGGTATTATCGGCACTGTTATGGGGCTCGTTAACGCGCTTTCGCAGATTGAAAGCGCGGCAAAGGTCGCCCACTCTATAGCCGTAGCGTTTATCGCTACTTTTTACGGTATTGCGTTCGCGAACCTTATATTTCTTCCGATAGCGTTTAAATTAAAGGCAAAAAGCGCCGAAGAGGTGCTTGTAAGGGAAGTTATGATCGAGGGTATTCTTTCGATATCAGCCGGGGACAACCCCAGGATTGTTGAGGAAAAATTAAAGGCATTCCTGTCGCCCAAGGAACAGGAGGCAAAGGCGGCTGAAGGCGAAGAAGAAGGCGGAGGAGGAGCGTAAGGTATGGCCCGAAGAAAAACAAAAATAGATTCAGACGCGGGGATGGAATCAGCGGGTATGATGAGATGGCTGCTCACATATGCTGATATGCTGACCCTCCTTTTTGCCCTGTTTGTCATATTGTATTCGATTTCCCAGGTGGACGCGGAAAAATTGAAAGCAATGGCAATGGCGCTCGGAAACGCGTTCGGCCTGGAGGGGCAGGTTTCCGTAATGAACGCCGCGGCGACAACAGATATGGAACCCATAATTATGGAAAAATCCCAGGTACAGCTTACAACGACAAGGCAGAAGGTCCAAAAGTGGATACTGCAGAAGAAACTTGAAAGGGATGTAAAGGTCAGGTTTAATGAGAGGGGCCTGGTAATCAGCCTTATGACTGATAAAGTGCTTTTCCGCAGCGGCCACGCGGCTTTACTCCCCAGGACAAGGAGGCTGCTTTCGGACATAGCGGAAATTTTAAAGGAAACAACCAATCCTGTAGCTGTCGAGGGCCATACAGATGATGTGCCGATAACGAGCCCTAAAATAAAAAGGCTTTACAGCGATAACTGGGAGCTTTCTACGGCCCGGGCAGTAAATGTAACAAAATATCTTATAAGGAAAGGCATATCGCCGGACAGGCTGTCTGCCGCGGGGTACGCTCAGTTTAAACCTCTTGTTCCCAATATAGACGAAATAACCAGGGCAAAGAACAGGCGTATAGATATAGTTATTTTACGCGCCGACCTTATAAACGAGAGAATAAAAGAATCAAGAAAAATGCCACTGCCGTCCGATGTAAGGATAAAACAAAGGATAGAGCAGGAAAACATAGAGGCCAAAACATATTAAATAATAAAACCATGAGGAGGTAATTAGTTATGGCAGCAGATGATAGAAGGATACTTCAGACTTTGATTATTTTGACCAGCGCGATTTTGATATTGAGCCTGGTTTCGGCGGGCGCTACATTTTTTGTTCTTATGTCAAAGACAACTCCGGCGACAAAAAAAGTAATAGTCGAAAAACCGGAGCTGGGCCCCATACAGTCCATGGGGAATTTTATAGTTAATCTTGCGGACCCGACAGAAACACATTATTTGAGGTGCAATGTAGTGCTGGAGCTGGACTACGGCAGCAGCCTTGAACTTTCCGAGGAAGTGGATGATAGAATGCCCCAGCTCAAGGATATAGTAATTACCACTTTAGGCTCAAAAACCTCCATACAGCTCGCTGATCCCGAGAACCGGGAGGCGCTTAAGGAAGAGCTTAAGGACAAGCTGAACGCTGTTTTGAACAGAGGGCAGCTCGCGAGGGTTTATTTTACTTCTTTCGCGGTACAATAATAAAAGCAACGGGGTGTATTAATGGCTGACGAAGAAGACGTTTTATCGGACGGTGAACTTGACGCGTTGCTTGCGGGGATGAAGGACACGCCCGGCGGAGGCGGCGCGGATAAAACGGCCGAAAAAGAGGATGAGCACGAAGCCGGTCCGGCGGCCCCTGTGAAAAAAAAGGGCAGGGTCAAAAGATATGATTTCAGAAGGCCGGATAAATTCTCTAAAGACCAGATAAGGACCATTGAGATGATGCACGAGAGTTTCGCGAGGCATTTCGGCGCGGACCTGTCGGCATATATAAGGACAATAGCGGAGATTACCGTAACATCGGTAAAACAGCTTACATACAGCGAATATGTCGAACGTATACCAAATCCTACCAGTATGGCTGTGTTTTCCCTGGAGCCGCTTAAGGGGATGGCTATACTGGAAATAAACCCCAGTATTATATTCCCGATAATTGACAGGGTGCTCGGAGGGGCCGGCGAGGCGATGTCAAAGCCCCGGGAGCTTACGGACCTCGAGCAGGCCATAGTTGGAAAACTTATTGAGAAGGCGTTTGTTAACCTTAAAGATTCATGGCACCGTATTGCCGATTTTGACCCGGAGATTAAGTCAAGGGAGACAAACCCTCAGTTTGTACAGATTGTGGCTCCGAATGAAATGTGTATGAATCTTAATTTTGAGGTAAAAATAAAAGAGCATGTGGGCGCGATGTCAATATGTATACCGTATATGGTCATCGAGCCGGTCCTTTATAGGCTCAGCGCGAAACAGTGGTTTACCCTGACAAAGGAAGAGATGTCCGAAGAGATGCAGGAAGTTCTGAACGATAAGATAAAAAAGACATGGGTGCCGGTTTTCGCGAACATAGGCTCCACAGAACTTAAAATGAAAGAAGTTATTAAACTTAAAAAAGGCGATATAATAAAGCTCGATACCGGTGTGAAAGACAATATACTGCTGAGGGCGGAAGACAAGGCCATGTATTACGGAAAAATCGGGACAAAGGGAAGAAAAAAGGCGGTGAAAATAACAGAAATTATAGAAGAGGGGGATACGTCCTACGAAAAGAAATTCGGTATCAAACGCAAAGAAATAGGAATATAATATATAAATACACTGTGGAGGTGTCAAATTGGCTTTAGGCGAAGATGAAAAAAATAAAGTTCAGGAAATATTGGGAGAGGCTGTACCCGGGGGACAGTCCATGCTTTCCGAACTCCTTGGAAAAGAGGTAAATATAAATATTGTTTCTGTGGATTCGGTCGACGCGGGTGATATAGGCTCTATATTTC
Organism: uncultured Spirochaetia bacterium; assembly: GCA_964534075.1. Lineage (GTDB taxonomy): Bacteria > Oederibacteriota > PGYV01 > PGYV01 > CAYTNY01 > CAZHOD01. The sequence continues at coordinate 2,916 of CAZHOD010000095.1, read as the reverse complement.
CCGATAAAAATCTGGTCGCGCCCGCGGAACTTTCTGACGGCGCGGGTTCGGCAGCGGTTATAATTTCTGAGGCCCAGGCGGCCATAATGGCTGATTTAATGATAGGCCAGGACGGCTCAAACCCGCCCGAGTCCCTGGAGGACCTTCATTTAAGCGCCGTAACAGAGCTGACAAACCAGGTCCTTGATTCAATGATGGGTTCTGTATCTTCACAGGTAGGCAAATCAATGATTTCTTCTCCCGGGGAGGTTAGTGTTTCTGACCTTTCGGCAATTCCGGGAATATCAGGGGAAGTGTTGGTAATGGAAGCGGAACTTAAAATCGGGGATTTTGACCCCGGCAAGCTCGGGCTGGTGATATCGGGTGAAGCCGCCAATCTTGTTAAAACAGGGAAAAAAGCAGAGGCTTCTTCCGACGGTTTTGTTTCGGATGAAACAGGCGGAGGGGGAGAAGGGCAAAAAGACCAGGGCCAGACAGGGGCGCAGAATGTGGTAACCTCTGAGCTGCAAAAAGAGGATAAAGCTACTGTCTATGACTCCAGCCTTGATATTGTGCTTGATGTACCGCTAACCGTAACAGTAGAGCTCGGCAGGACGGATAAACTGGTCAGGGATATACTCGAGCTTTCACCGGGTTCTGTTGTTGAGCTGGATAAACTGGCCGGCGAACCGGTGGATATACTTGTAAACCAGAAATATATCGCCAAGGGTGAGGTCGTAGTAATAGACGAAAACTTTGGTATCCGTATTACGGATATAATAAAGCCGGCTGACAGGATCCCCAAGATTTAATATGAAAAAAATTATCATTATATTAACCACGGTTTTTTTTTAAGCGGCGCGGCTTTTTCGGCTGTTGAAACAAAAACAAACACCAAAAGCGCGGAAAAAAACGGAAAAGTAGAAGAAAAAAGCGCTGACACCGCGGCTGACGCCGTATATTACGGACAAGAACACGAGAAAGATATAGTACATCCTGTCGTGCCCGAAGGCCCGGGATTATTAAAAACCGCGGGAAGCCTGCTAATTTCACTTTTATTTGTGGTGGGGTTGATTTACGCGTTTATGATAATTCTCAAGTTTTTTTACGTCAGGGCCTCTATACCAATGAAAACAGAAGGCGTTGTTAAAATTCTGGCAAAAGAATATATCGATAATAAAAAAGTTATGTATGTTGTCGAGTTCGGAGAAAAAATTATTCTTGTCGGCAGCGCGGGAGAATCCCTTTCGGTGCTCAGCGAAATATCAGACAGCGAGGAAAGAGAAAGAATAAAGGACAGGGCTGATGAGTATATCGCGAAATACAGGATGAAAAATGAATCAAGGTTTTCTCAGGAACTTAAATCCACCTACCTCAAGCAGGGGAAAAGCCTTTTAAAAACAGGGAACCAGACAATAAAAAATATGCTGGGAAAAATTAAAAACAAGGACAAAAAACAGTGAAAAACAAAGCAAAAAACAGAAAAGTTAAAGTTTTGCTTTTGTCGGTTGCCGCGGTTTTGATCGGGACTTTTGCCTGTTCGGTTTTACTGGGCGCGCCGGTTACAATACCAAAGGTGGGTATAGAGGTGTCACCGGCAGAGACCCCTGAAGATGTAGCCGCGACAATACAGATTCTTCTGTTGTTGTCTGTCCTTACTCTCGCGCCCGCCATACTTATTTTAATGACATCATTTACAAGGATAGTAATAGTACTTTCTTTTTTGAGGCAGGCGCTCGGAAGCCAGCAAATACCGCCGAACCAGGTGCTTATAGGCCTGGCCCTGTTCATGACATTTTACCTTATGCGGCCGGTAGGGGTTGAGATTTACGAAAAGGCGTGGACTCCCTACCTTAACAAGGAAATTACCCTGGAAAAGTCTTTTAATAACGCTCTTTCGCCTCTGAGAAAATTTATGCTTAAACAGACAAGGGAAAAGGACCTGGCGCTTTTTATATTTCTTTCAAAATCCGAAAGGCCGAAAACCCAAAATGACGTGCCTACCGGTGTTTTGATACCTGCTTTTGTTATAAGCGAGCTTAAGACCGCGTTTACTGTGGGGTTTTTGATTTATATTCCCTTTCTTATTATTGACATGGTGATTGCCAGCACGCTTATGTCGATGGGAATGCTTATGCTTCCCCCCGTTATGATATCACTGCCGTTTAAAATACTGCTTTTTGTGCTTGTCGACGGCTGGCACCTGTTGTCCAGGGCCCTTATTGTCAGTTTTTAGGCGGGCCGGAAATAATTTAACGGGAGAGTTATATGTCGATTGAGTTTGTTACAACATTCGGCAGAGAGGCGCTTCTGACTGTGCTTATAGTCGCGTCGCCGCTTTTGGGCTTCGCGCTTCTGACCGGTCTTATTATAAGCGTATTTCAGGCCGTTACCCAGATACAGGAAATGACGTTGACTTTTGTGCCTAAGATATTAGCGGTGCTTCTGGCCGCGATTATATTCGGGCCCTGGATTATAAGGATAATGCTTAATTTCACCTCGGCGCTTTTGATAAACCTGCCCGAGTACATGAAGATGTGACCGCTGAAACCGGGCGGCGTCGTATAAGTAATTTTATTAATGGAAATTAAAAAGGAGAGGGCTTGATATATGCAGGAATTTGATATATTTAACCTTGTTCTTTTACAGGTTCAGGTATTTTTGCTTGTCGCGATAAGGATATCGGCGCTTTTTTTTACAGCGCCGGTTATAGGCAGCAGAAATATACCGGTTATAATGAAAATAGCCCTTACTTTTATGCTGGCAATGCTTATTTACCCGGTACTGGATACAAAAGGGGTTACAATGCCCGGCGACGTAATGACGTACGGCATTGTAATACTTAACCAGGTTATAATTGGGGTCGTAATAGGGTTCGCCGCTTACCTGATATTCGCGGCCATACAGCTCGCCGGCCAGATAATAGACCTTCAGATG
>CAZHOD010000094.1:0-6954 GCA_964534075.1 uncultured Spirochaetia bacterium | reverse complement strand
GCGAGAGCAGGCAGTACGTACAGCCGCTATAAAAACCCCCTGTATCCCCCTTTTGGGAAAGGGGGCGAAAAAAGACAAAACCCCCTGGAACACGCTCTATTCTCCCCCAATAGCCTGCCAATAAAACATTGATTAAACTGACCTGTTATTGTATAATTCGCGCGAAATAATTCAGGCCGGCAGAAAAAGCCCGCGTATTATGCGGGATAGAGGATGTGCGGCGGCCTGTTATGAAAGGCTGTTTTTTCATAAAATGATATATGCGGAGGTTATTATGGACTTTAAGAAACTGGATGTGCCGGAAGATATAAAAAAAATGGTAATGTCGGGAAAACATATTTTGCCCGCCGGCAGGGAGGATTTAATCGAAATATCATTGGGCGGCAAAAACCGGGATTGTTATGAGGTGGGTTACGAAGCCGGGGGAAAGGAAAAAATAACCGAAGCTACAGTTGTCAGGTGCAAAAACGGAATTTCCGTCAATTATAACGATATATATATGAGAAGAAGGGATCCAAATTGCCTTGTTGTGGGCGATAAAGAGGAAACCAGCAAGCCGCGTTTTAATGAAGAATACGGTTATGATTTTGATGTGCTGCGGAAAAAAACCTTTAAATGGCTTTCAAAGCAGGATAAAATAATAATGCCTTTTTGCACGGGCAGGGAAGAAACTAAATACGAGTCGCTTTATATCGGGCCGGGGAACGCGGGTTTTTTCGCGCTGGCTTTGTATGACCTGCAGAATATAATGCCGGCGGGACAGGCGGAAAAAGGGTTCAGGCCGAAAATAATAGTTTATCTGGCTCCCCCTTTCAGGCACAGCGCTTTTAAGGGAAAGCAGGTTGTCGTTCATAACAGGCATGAAAACCTTTATGAAGTGTTCGCGTACAATCTTTACCTGGGGCCGAGCGCAAAAAAAGGCTTATACGGAGCCCTGCTTCACTACGGGGAAAAAGAAGGCCGCCTGACTCTTCACTCGTCTTTCGTAAAACTGGAAACACCCTATGATAACACCCTTACAATACTGCACGAGGGCGCCAGCGGCGGGGGAAAGAGCGAAATGAACGAGCACATGGAACATTCTGAAAAAGATACTCTGATTCTCGGCAGGAATATTATCGACAACAGGGCAATAGAAACAGACCTGTTTCATGAATGCGAGTTATTTCCCGCGACAGACGATATGACAATATGTAAACAGGCAAAAGGCTCCAAACTTACGGCCATGGACGCTGAAAACGCGTGGTTCGTAAGAATCAATCATATGACAAAATACGGCACAAACCCTCATTTTGAGAGGATGTGCATACATTCGGAAATTCCCCTGACTTTTCTGAATATAGACGGGATCCCCGGGGCCACATGCCTCCCGTGGGAACACACCATGGACGCGCCCGGAGAACCATGCCCGAATCCAAGGGTGATTTTTCCAAGGCGTTTGGTGCCCGGCGTGGTGAACGAGCCCATGCAAATCGATTTCAGGAGTTTCGGCATCCGTACACCGCCCTGCACAAAAGAGAACCCAACTTACGGAATACTGGGTTATTTCCACCTTTTACCGCCCGCCCTGGCGTGGTTGTGGAGGCTCAGCGCGCCGAGAGGTTTTGACAATCCGAGCATAGTAGAATCAAAAGGCCTCCAGAGCGAGGGAATAGGAACATACGGGCCGTTTCTTACGGGGTCGCTTATTAAACACGCGAATTTGCTTCTGGAACAGTTTGAAAAATACCGGGATACCCAATGCGTGGTTTTTCCGAATCAGTATTCCGGTGCGTGGAAAGTCGGGTTTATGCCGCAATGGATAATCAGGGAATACCTTGCCAGGAGGGGTAACAGGCGTTTTGAAAAGAAAAAATTAACTCCGGCAAAAAGCAGCCTGCTTGGTTATATCAAAAAACGGGTTATTGTCGAAACAATAACACTTCCCGAATATATGCTGGATGTGAGTACGCAGCCCGAGGTAGGCGAGGAAGCGTATTTTAAAGGGGAAAAAATACTACGTGGATTTTTTGATAAAGAACTGCAAAAATTCGATTCCTCCGGGCTTTCAGGCAAAGGCAAAAAAATCATCGAATGCTTTAAAGACAACGGTAATGTTCATGATTTCGAGGAAATCTTAATTTAGGAGGAATAAAATGGCAAAAGTTATCATTCTTATGGGGTCGAAAGCCGATGTCAAGCACAGTGAAAAAATCGCGTCTGCGTTAAAAGAATTCGGGATACAGCCTGAAATGAGGGTTTGCTCAGCGCATAAAGTCCCGCTTAAGGCGCTCGATATAATCAAAAAATCCGAATCTGAAAGCACTGTATTTATAACAGTTGCAGGAAGGAGCAACGCGCTCAGCGGTTTTTCCGACGCCCAGACATTCTGTCCGGTGATTGCCTGCCCGCCTTACAGCGATAAGTTCGGCGGCGCGGATATTTTTTCCAGTATGAGGATGCCCTCGGGGGTAGCTGTAATGACAGTGCTGGAACCGGGGCTTGCCGCCCTCGCGGCCGCGAAAATGCTGGGGCTTAAATATCCCGAAATAAGGGAACGGGTCGAAAAATACCAGGAAAAAAACAGGGAAACTCTTGAAAAGGATGACGAGGAAATAAATAAACTGTAAACCGGAAATGGAAATTGTCTTTAAGATACCTTATTATTTGACAATTATTTTTTCCTGTATTATAATATCAAAAAAGGAAATTTTTTGTCAGGTTTGACAGAGATTTCTGCTGAAACTTTTTAAGGAAGGGATTTTATGTCCGCTGAATCAAAAAAGAATATCGTAAAAAGCGCGATGATTTACAGCCAGGAAGGAAAGTGGAAGAAAGCCATAATTGAGTACAAAAAACTTCTTACCCTGGACCCTACTGATTATAATGTGCATAATATGCTCGGGGACGCGTACGCGAAAAAAGGCGATGACGCCCTGGCGTATTCGGAATATATGATTGCGGCCGAGGCGTATATAAAACAGGGCCTTTCCGATAAAGTGGGTATATTGTATAAAAAAATAGGGAGGCTGGACCCAACAAAACTCGGGGAGCAGGAAAAAAAGAAACAGCTTTTGATAAAAAAACATACCAAAGCCGAAAAACTGATAGAGAACGGGGAAATAGACAAAGCCATAGAAACATACAAAGAAATCCTTAAACTAAGCCCGGCAAATTTCGATACATACCAGAAACTCGGTGAACTTTATACGGAAAAAGGGCAGGCTGACGAGGCTTTATCTTATTATAAAAAAATAGTCGATATATATTTCAAAAACCGGCTTTATAAAAAAGCCCTGCCTATTTACAGGAAAATACTTGAAATCCAGCCCGATAACATATCAATAAGGGAGAAAATAGCGGAGATATACGAACGCGAAAGAAACGAAACCGAAGCGAAAAGAGAGTACGTTTCGCTTGCCGAATACTACTGGAAAGAAAAGGATATAGAGAAAACCGATTATTTTTCCCGCAAAGCCGTTGAATTCAAGTCAATCGAGGCGCATTTTTACAGGGGCGCCGCCCTTTATAAAAAGAAGGAATATGACGAGGCAAAAAAAGAACTCAATATACTTTTGAAGTTCAAGGCAAATCACACCGAAGCGCTTCTGATAATGGCGGATGTAAACAAGGAATTTAATAAACCGGATGACGCGATGAAAATGTACGATAAAGTGGCCAAAGCCCGGTCCGATAATCCGGACGCGTATACAGGGATGGCGGAATTATACCTTAAAAAAGGAATGAAAAAAGAGGCGGCAGCAAAGTATATGCTGGCCGCGAATGTATTCAGCAACAAGCAGGATTATGAGAATGCCGCTTCAATAATGAAAAAGGTGCTGGAACACTCGCCGGAAGATATAGAGGTTTTGTCAAAGCTCGGTGACATTTATTCGAAACAGAAAAAGAAAAAAGAAGCGGCGGATATATATATAAAAATATCCGATATATATTCAAAAGAGAAGATGGAAGACAAGGCAAAGGATTATTACAGCAGGGCTGAAGACCTGGATCCCGCGCACCCTACAATAGTGGAACGCGCGAAAAAGCTGGCGGAAAAAAAGGCTCCGCCTCCACCGCCTCCTCCGGAAAAAGAAAAACCGGTTTCGCCTCCGCCCGGCCCCCAAAAGGCCCCTTCAGAGGCAAAAAAGCCGGAGATAAAGGAAAAGCCAATAGAGCCGCTTCCGGATGTAAGCGGTACGGGGCAGGAAAAAAAGGAAAAGCCGTCAGAGAAAATTTCAAAAATGGAAAAAGGAATTGAGCAAACAGAACAGCCGGCGGAAGAATATATCCCGCCGGAGCATACAGAAGAAGACGTGCCGGGGCTTATAGCGATGGCGGACAGTTATATAAAAGCAGGTTCTTTTGACGAGGGCATAGAGTTTTACCAGAAAGCCCAGGAACTTGACCCGGAAAATGAACAAATAAAAAAGAAACTTAATGAGGCGTATTCAAGGTACGCCGGAGTACCGGCCCCGGGGTCGGCTGAAGCTGAAAAGGCGCAAAAGGAAAAAAAGAAAAAGGAAGAGGAAGACAGGAAAAGGGAGGAAGAAGAAAAGAAAAAGAAAGAGAAAGATAAAGAGAAGGAGGAAAAAAAGAAAAAGGAAGAGGAAAACAGGAAAAGGGAGGAAGAAGAAAAGAAAAAGAAAGAGAAAGATAAAGAGAAGGAGGAAAAAAAGAAAAAGGAAGAAGAAGACAGGAAAAGGGAGGAAGAAGAAAAGAAAAAGAAAGAAAAGGAAGATGCGAAGAAAGAGAAAGAAGAGGAAGCAGAAGAGGAAGAATTTGTCGAGGAAGAACTATCCGATGATTTTGTTACTGTTACTACTGCTGAAATATTTGTCAAGCAGGGGCTTTACAGTGAGGCGCGGAAGATACTTAATAAAATACTTAAGAAGGACCCGTCAAATATAGAAGCAAAAATGAAGCTCGATGAAATAGGAAAAATGATAAGCGAGACAGAGGAAAAAGGGAAAAATGTCAAGGACGAAGAAAATACCGGAAAAAAAGGAAAAAAAAGCAGGGTGTCGTATATATAATATTGAATGGGAAGGGATAATCCCGGGGAAAAATCAAAGGCATATAATTTCTACTTGTATAATCATTGAAAATTCAGTATATATATAGGCGGGAATCATATGTTATGACTTTACAAAAACGGAGGAAATATGAGTTACGAGCAGTTTTTTGGTTTATCAGAACAGCCTTTTTCAAACGCGCCCGATTCCAGGTTCTGGTATGATTCCGACCAGCACAAGGAGGCCATGGCAAGAATAATGCACGCTGCCGAGACAATGAAAGGCCTTGTTGTCATGCTGGGCGATATAGGGGCGGGAAAAACGCTGCTTGCAAGGAAGGTTTTAGACGAGCTTGAAGAGAATGATAATTATGTGGAATCCCTTCTTGTAATAGTTCATTCCGAGATAACAGCGTCATGGCTTCTCACGAGGATTGCCCTTCAGATAGGCATAGAAAATCCGGCGGAAAAAAAAGAAGAACTGCTGCCGCAGTTTTACCGGAGGCTGGAAGAGCTCTTTGACGAGGGGAAAAAAGCGGTCGTGCTTATAGATGAGGCAAATATGCTGAAAAACAGGGAAATATTCGAGGAATTCAGAGGGCTTTTGAACCTGGAGGTTCCGGGGCGTAAACTTCTTACCCTTGTGCTTATAGGAATGCCGGAGCTGGAGGATAACATAAAGCTCGATCCTCCCCTTCAGCAGAGAATAGCGGTGAAATTTAAACTGAAATTGCTTGACAAGGAAACCACGGTGAATTATATAAAACACCGGCTGAAAGTGGCCGGCGCGTCAAAGGAAATTTTTTCCGAAATGGGAATGGAAGAGGTATACGAATACGCGAAAGGAACCCCCAGGCTCATAAATACCATATGCGACAACGCGCTTTTGGAGGCTTTTCTCATGAAAAAAGAGAAAGTCAGCACCGAGATAGTGGATCATGTGGCCTCGGACCTGGGGCTGTCAAAACAGGCATTTTAATGGCTATAATACCGCGTACATCCGGGAGAAAATAAAATGAAGATAGGCCTTACGCTGGGCGGCGGCGCTGTTTATGGTTTCGCGCATATCGGGGTTATAAAGGAACTTGAAAAAGAAGGTATCAGGCCGGATATAATAACCGGTACAAGCGTCGGCAGCCTTATAGGCGGATTATACGCTTCAGGTGTTTCAATCGAAGAGATAGAGGATATTGCGCGTAAATTCAACTGGTTTGAAATAGCCAGGTTTACGATGCCGAAACAAGGGCTTGTTTCAATAGACCGGCTTGTCAATTTTGTGGAAAAACATTCCAAATGTGAAAATATCCGGGATACAAAAATAAAATTCGCCGCTGTGGCGGTAGATTTACTAAAAGGAGAGGAAGAAGTATTTGACGACGGCCCAATGGGCCCGGCAATAAGGGCAAGCTGCAGTATCCCGGGCATATTCACGCCGGCGGTGTACAATAATTCTGTATATATTGACGGGGGGATACTCAATAATGTTCCGGCGGATATAGCGAAAAAAATGGGGGCTGACTATATAATAGGAGTAGATATTACAGCGCGGGCAAAAATGGATATAATGAAACACAGGGATATTTTTAGTATATTGTGGAAAAGCTGGCAGATTTCCATATACCAGAGCACTTCACTCAGGTCTTATAATGAGAACGGTGTTGTTTTAATGCCGGATATCAGGGAGATCAACCCTTTTGATACGTCGCAGAAAAATAAAATTATCGCTGCGGGGGAAGAAGCAGCCCGACAGAACATGAAAGTTATTTCCGGGGCCGTATCTAAAAAGAAATGGTCTTTGTGGGGGAGCCTGAAAAATATTTTCAGGAAATAATAATGGTAATTGCAGGGGGAGTAATAAATTTCCCCCGGGTGAAACAGTGTTTACAAAAAAAAGGGAATGAAAATTTGTAACGCCTCAGTTATGGTGGCGCATTTCGGTCTTTGTAGGCGCAACCTTTCAG
>CAZHOD010000093.1:2491-6962 GCA_964534075.1 uncultured Spirochaetia bacterium | reverse complement strand
AATTAAATTTTTGTATTCTATGGTTGTTTGAATCAACTATATAAATATTTCCGCTGCCGTCGACAGAGATATCCTTGGGTGTATTAAAATACCCCCGGTCTTTACCCGGGGCGCCGCCGCCAACAAGAATATTTTGCGGCCGGGCCGAAACTTTTCGTTCGTTCCTGTCTTTATGGGGCGTAAACATCATAAATATTATTATTGTTATTCCCAGCAGCAGGACAAGTATTATTATCTTTTCCTGCCTGGACATCAGCGATAAATCTATCATTTTTTACCTCCGGGTATAAAACAACAAATTTTACTTTTTTTCCGTCTTTATTTTCCGCCTGTTAACCGGCACCTTTTTTTAGGCGCCGCGCTTACCTCCAGTATTTTTCCAGATCCTTTCTTACATAAACCACAAAATCATACGAACCCAAATCATTCCACACTTCCCTGTATAAAAAACGGTTCTTAAGCATCTCTATTTTTTCGGAAAAAGGCGCGTTCCACCATTTTTTTTCATCCGGCGCCCACCACTCCCTGAGCTTATACCTCGTCGGCACATAAACCGTACCATCCTCGCCCGGAGTGGTAAGAAGTTCGTATACACGCCTGTCATGCCCTTTGTTCGCCTCTTCTATCCCCGAAAGGATAATAGGCGCCTTATTTTTTTCTTTTTCCACAGCGGGTATATGTTTTGGGTGGTACGCGATTTTGTTAAACTCCCGCAAATACCACGCAAAGGGCCATGTACAGTAATCTTCCACAACAATTCTCATATCATGAGGGTCAAAAGCCCTGAATTCCGTGCTTTCCCATTTTCTGCCTTTCATTTCCTTCGCGAAATTCCTTATTTTCTTTTCCACTGTAAGGGTATCGGTCGAGGACTGGACATAAACCAGGGATTCTTTCGGCTCGGCTCCCTTACCGTAAAAACAAACATGTACCGCGCCGTGCCAGGCGCCCATACAGGTAATAATAAACACGGCTATCCCGGCGGTCCTTTTCCACCCCCAGTCCTTTCGTTGAAAAATTTCCGCTGTAAATTTTCCCGCCAGCAGTATCATGGGCGTTAACGGGTGAAGAGCCAGCCAGGGCATACGCTCTCCCGCCCATGAATATAAAAACATCGCCCCGACCCACCACCATATAAGAAACAGGTTGAACATCGTCCTTTTTTCGGGTTTAACTATATAATAAACCGACGCGATCAGCATAAAAAATACCGATGGGTGCTCGTAAAAAGGTATCAAAAGCGAGTAAAAATACATCGGCTGGCTTCCTCTTTCCACTCCATGCTGGCCCATCCAGTATGTAAGCGCTTTTATATAACCGTCGAGAACCCCGCCCAGATTGGTAAAAAACCCGGCCCCGGGCTGTTTGTTAAAATAAAAGAACGCGTGAACAAGAAAGAATACAAGGAAAGCCCATAAAAACTCGTTCCTTCCTTTTCCCTGCCAGTGTTTTATAACCGGGTAAATTTTACCTTCGGTTGACATTTTTTTCGGGTCATTGCGGTAGGAATATTCCCACAGCCACCTGCCGGCAAAAAACAAAAAGAAAATAAACCCTGTAATATAAGTCACCTCTTTTGTCGCCCAGGCAAGGGCAAGGCCTACTGCCGCTATGATAAGCCACTTGATTTTTTTCGTATCAAAATACCTGAAAAGCCCCAGCACCATTATCAGGTTGTCGCCCGCTATATATATATCGTTCCTTATATACCTTGCCTGGTACATGAAAGTCGGGGATATCGCTATTAAAAACGCCGTTATAACCGCTCCCCATCTCCCGAGATACGGCCTGAACCACCACATTATACCTACGCAAAGCACGCCGTAAATTGCCGGCATAATTCGGGCTGTATAATCACTGGTCCCGAACAAATAATACATAAACGCGTTCGCGTGAAACAAAAACGGCCCGTGCATCATAGGGTTATATGAGTAACCCTTGCCCATAAAAAGGTTCCACGAATAAAAAGCGTGCATCGACTCATCATGGTGCATAGGTTTCGCGCCAAGGTCATAAAACCTGGTTATAACGGCAATAATTATTATTGCCAGCCATATAATAACTTCCCAGTTTATGGTAAAACCACCGGCTCCCGCAGGTGCCTTTTCCTCTACAGCGGGCTCAGCCTTTATTGGCCCTTCCTTTTCGGGTTTTTTTTCTTTTTTCTTTTCCTGTTTATCCGGCTTTTTCTTCTGCTCTTTTTTCGCGAGTTTATACCCGCAGGTATCACAAAATTTATTCGAAGCGGGATTATCCGCCCCGCATTTCGGGCATTTAACCGAATCAGCCATTTATACTGTTCCTCCTCATTGCCTTATTTTATAAAGATATGTCCCGGGTTCCTCGCTGTGTACAATATCCATGAATTCCCTGAACTTAGCGAGCCCTTCGGCCGCGCCGGGATATTTATCCCTCTCGAGCGCGCCTACATATACGTATGTGACGTTATATTTATCGAGCAGAGCCTTTGCTTCTTCTGTATCAGTGGTCCTGTAAATCGTATCGACGTCAGCCTGCCTGCGGCCGGCCTCGTCGCCGCTCCCCCTCCACTGGAGCTCGTGGCCGGGCCATCCTATTACTGTCGGCAGCCCGGTAAAAGAAGAGATCCTTGCGTACTCGGTATATTCCCCGCCCCATGCCTCCAGTATTACAGGGTGTCCCTTTATATTCTTTTTTATCCACTCTATCATATTATAATCGGCGTTCGCCGTCATGCGGCCCTTGTACTGCATTGTACTTAAAAACTCCGACCCGTCCAGTGACATATAACCCCGGAAACTGCCTGTCTTTACTTTCGAGGCGGCCACCGGGTAAAACAGGCCCGCGAATAACAGCAGCCCGAAAACAGCAAGCCAGGTATATTTTATATAAACCGGTTTGAATTTGAGGTAAAAATGCGTAACCCAGAAAAAACCATAGGCCGCGGCAACCGAGTAAAAAATCCAGGACTGGTAATAAAATTTAAAAACGGTATTCATCCTTTCAAGCGGCATATGCTGGCCCTGCCTTGAAAACGTATCTATAATATGAAGGACTTCGCAGCCTGCTGCGGCCAGAAAAGCGCTGAATACAAGAATAAACACAAACTGATTTTCTTTCATTTCCACGCGTGTCATCCCCAGAAGAAAAACAAACGAAAGCGCCAAAAACATTACGCCGACGAATATGCCGATATTCGGCGCGTCTATTATGGACTTAAACACAACCAGCCCCGCGGCTATGGCCACGGCTATAACTGTATAAAGGGTTACCCTCCTGTCCCTGTTTTCCGGCGGGTTCATGAAAAATTTAAAAAATGCCATGGCGGTTTTATTGGCCTTTTTAACAGGTACATCCAGCCCGCCGAGGTAAAGTTCTCCCCCGCTTATCATATAGCCGCACTGCCCGCATATTTTTTTTCCTTCCCTTATTTGGGAACCGCATCTCGGGCAGTAAAGCCCTCTCTTTTTGGGTTTTTCTCCGGCGTCGCTCTGCTGCAGCCTTATCGCGTAAAGCCAGTTAAGCAGCCTTATCACAAGAAAAGACAGGACAGGAAAAAGCATTATGCCGAAAATAATAAAGTAATCCACAACCTTTGTGTTCGCTTTCACCCATCCTATGCCTTTTGCCTGCGAGCTGAAAAACAGCGTAAAGGGCAGGTACGCGGCTATTGCTATACCGAGGATTACCGAAAGTGTTAAAGCGGCGTCTTTCCACCAATTTCCAACCCGCTCGCCTGAGGCGTATTTATTGGAAAGGATACACAGCATTGTGATAAAAAAGTAAGTGGGGAAGTCCCAGCTGTTTAAAAACCACAACCCCCCGAGCAGCAACCCGGTAAAAACGAGCATTGCCAGCTTATCCGGGGATTTTCCGAACATTTTTTTCCCCTCGAACTTAATAAAGGAAAATGCCGTGTTAAGGGCAAGAAGCACAAAGGGAATAGCCATCTGATGCGGATGCATATCACCCAGTAAAAACGAAAAGAAAGGAAACTCATTTATGGTGATATCATAAGTCTTGTAATCTATTATCCTGGAGCTGTGCCACCAGTTAAAACCCTCAGTGGACCACCCCGCTCCCGCGACCTGTAAAAATCCGTCTAGGTTCGATATCAAAAGGAGAAAAGCAGCCGCTAAAAAACCAATAAGATGGTTCTTGGTAAGGTTATAAAGCAGGCCGGCCATCCCAATGGCTGACATTGCCACTATATATGTAAGGGACAGGTTGAAACAGACCCCGTTGGGTATGCCGGTCAGTTTCATCATTATGGCCATAATCACGTACCCGAAATAATAATAACTTATATAAAGAGGGCTGCCGGAAGCGTCCGCGCCGTACATCCAGGGGTCAAAGGGAGGCATTGTCTCGGCGCGGGCTATCGAATTCATAAAGGCGAAGTCCATGAATTTCTCGGTGCCTATTATGTCGGGCTGGTACATCCTGAAAAGCGCGTAAATCAGGAAAATAAAAAGATAAAAAAGCTCGGCAA
>CAZHOD010000093.1:0-2481 GCA_964534075.1 uncultured Spirochaetia bacterium | reverse complement strand
GAGCCCGGGTTTTGCCCCGAAAAAACCCAGTATTTCTTTTTTATTTGTGACAAAAATATAAGATGAAAGTATCAGCATAAGTAAAATAACAAGCCATATTGTGCCCGTTGAAAATTTTAAAAAACCTATGAGCCAGGAAAAATAGGATATAAGGAATATTCCGACTATTTTAGAAAAGAAATAACCCTTATCATACGATTTTTTGAAAAGGACAAAAGTTATCGGGTACGCTATAATTCCTATTAAAACGGAAAATGCCCACCATTTAAAAATATAACCTACCATTTCTCCCACTAATCCACCTCCGGTTTTTTAATTCGTCTTTTGTTTATTTGTTAAACCCGGAAAATCTTTAAGATTATATCTAATATAGTAAAAAAAGTCAATAATTATAGGCAGCCTGATGTTGCTATTTTAAAATGTTAAACAAAGGGCGGCCATACCGTAAAAACACTTCGTGTTACACGGCACAGGTACCGTAAAAACACTTCGTGTTACACGGTACAGGCACGGGTCCGCCCCTGCAAAACCGAATAAACAAAATCTCCTGTAGGGGGCGTGCACTGCGCACCCCTTTCTGAATAACACGGATTTATTGGACAGGGCAGGTGCCCTGTTCCTACAAAAAACGAATAATCAGATGTCCCTGTAGGGGCCGGCTTGTATGTCGGCCCGCAACGTGATGGGCGGACATACAAGTCCGCCCCTACAAATACGTTTTCTGTCTCGTTGTTCTACGCAGCCATCAACCTTCGCTATCAACCTTCGCTATCAACCTTCGCTAAAGCTTCGGCTGACAGGAAAGGCTTCGGTTACCCGTTGTTTTATTTTTAATTTTCAATTTCCACCTTTAAATTTTCAGTTTTTATATCCCCTGTTGATATTTTTGTTGAAAATTATCATATATTCTATATAATATATGAAAATTTTAAAGGCTCGGTGCTTTATGGCAAAAATTAAATTTTCTTTCATATTAAAGCTTGTATTTACGGGCGTAATACTGTCGGGAATTTCCGCCATGGTCGTCATGAAACTCATTTTTACCATGTCCACTATCACCATGCCCGATTTTACCGGCATCCCCCTTAAAAACGCCGAAAACGTAGCGCAAAAAATGGGGCTGAAAATCAAGGTTGAAGACCGTATCCACAGCAACATATACAAAGAAGGACACATACTCTCGCAGTCAGTAAAGCCCCGCAGCCATATAAAAAAAGGCAGGGTAATCCACGTGGTGCTGAGCAAAGGCTCGAAAATAGTCGAGGTCCCCTCTCTCATCGGCCTTGCCGCGTCAAAAGCCGCCCTTCTTTTAAAAAACTCAGACCTTATGGAGGGGTTTAAATCCGAAACAACCTCGGGGATATACAGGGACGGGATGGTGATGGCTCAGTCCCCTCCCGCGGGCGAACATGTTCCGTTTAACCACCAGATAAACATACTTAAAAGTTCGGGCCCGAAAAAACCGGACTACATGATGCCCGATTTTCTGGGCAGGAACATTTCCGGGGCCTACGGCGTACTTAAGGATAAAGAACTTTTCATCGAAAAATTAAAAGTAAAAAACAACGAGGGGCCGGAATCGGGCACGATCCTTTCGCAGGACCCCCCGCCCGGCTACAAGGTTAACATGGACACCCCCATAAACTTAACAATAAGTAAAAGGCCCTCTGACACCTCGCTTAAACAAAGGCTCATACGCGTAAACCACAGGTTTACGGGGTACCGCGTGGCCAAACTAGTAAAAGTGACCGTTTTCAGTTTAAACGGAAGCCGGATTATATACAACAAAATCACCCAGCCGGGAGAAACAATATCCGTGAGCGCCCGGGTCAGAGGCGACGCTCTTGTCCAGTTTTTTGTCGGAACCACCCTTATAAAAGAAACGGTCTTTAACGCTCCGGGGGCCGGCCATGAATAATTTAAAAATCGAAGTATCGCCGTCCGTACTTGACTCAAATTTCGCGGATATAAGAAAAACCATAAAATTGCTGGAAAAAGCGCGGGCTGATTTTGTTCACTTCGATGTAATGGACGGGAACTTTGTGCCGAACCTGACATTCGGCGCCAAAATAATAAAACCGTTGAGGCCTCTAACTTCCATTCCCTTTGACACCCACCTTATGATAAACAAACCGGAAAAATACCTGGACGATTATATTGACGCGGGTTCCGATATAATAACGATACATTATGAAGCGGCAAAAAACGTGCCCGCAGTAATCAAAAAAATCAAGAAGGCGGGCAAAAGAGCAGGCTTATCGATTAAGCCCCGAACACCGGTTTCAAGAATACTTAAATACCTCAAAGCCCTGGACCTTGTACTTATTATGAGCGTTGAGCCGGGTTTTGGCGGGCAAAAATTCATGAAAAAATCACTGCCAAAAATAAAAAAATTAAGAAAAGAAATCGATTACAACGCCCTTAACTGCACCGGGCGCTGAGAGATGCCCTGGACGCCCTCCGGGGCTTCCACCCCGGCCA
>CAZHOD010000092.1:0-6969 GCA_964534075.1 uncultured Spirochaetia bacterium | reverse complement strand
CAAGGGCTGCGTTTTTTATATGCTTCTGCCGGGAAAATAATGGAAATATCCGCGAAAGACATCGATTGAGCGGAAAAAATGGTATCTGTGTAATTTTTTCTGAGCGACAAAACAACAGTGGTTCGGGATTTTTTCCAAAACTGCCTGCTGTCCATAAGTATGAATCAGGACAATCGTTGAGAAAAATTAATACGTATAGATATTCCGGCTGTCCTGCAGGGACAAGGCATGCCCTGTCCCGCGTTTTGTCCGTCAAATATTCTGCGAATTCAACGGCGTGATTTATTGATTTTGAAAAGAAATTTGTTATAATCATTTAAATTAAAATAATCCGGCCTTGCCGGAAAGGAAGGCGCGAAAAATGGCGGACAGGGCTGTTGAACTGAAAAAAATACATAAAATTACCGCGGGTATGGGGTGGATGATGGCGGCATGCGTGCCTGTGTACGCTGTTGTTATAGAATATCTCGTAAGGTCGGGAAATCTGGAGGGGTTTGAATTCGCCTTTCCCGGGACAAAGGCAGCGGAATACATGGCCATCGCCCTGGTTATAATTTATTATATTCTGATTTTAAGTATTAAAAAAAGAAGTTACGCGAAAACATCTTCCCTGCCGCCTGAAAAATTTCCCGCGGCCGCTTCGCGCCTGTATCATTCCTCGGTCATAATTTTCGCTTTGTGCGAATCCGTCGCGGTTCTGGGGATAGTAATGTTTTTTTTCACGGGAAACAGGCCTGATTTTTACATACTCGCCCTGGCGTCGATATTGTATTTTATTATATTTTTTCCGAGATTGCCTGAGTGGAATAAATTATTAAGAACAGGGAGCGGTTTATAACCGTTTGGTATTTGTAGGGGCGGACCTGTGTGTCCGCCCGCAGAAAACAGGGAGCCCACGCAGGGGCTCCCCTACAAAAACAACTTCCTGTCAGCCGGAGTTTTACGCAGGTTGACAGCGAAGGCGGAAGGCTGCGCAGAACAACGAGACAGGGGCCTCTACAAAGACAAAAAAATTTTTGTATTGTGATTATAATATAAATATAAATCCGTATTTATTGGAAATGGAAATTGTTTCATTATGCCCATATATTTACTTTTAAATCATTTTGTTATATAATAGGAATTACATGATTGGTGCTGCAGGAGGTAAATTGCTTGAACAGGAACACCGGAAAGAAAAAACCGAAGAAGAAAAGTAGAAAATCCCACGGTACATGTAAAAAGAAAAAACCAAGGAAAAAACACATTCCCCGGAACAACCACGAGGAAATTCACAAAAAAATCATTATGGCCAGCCACGAGGCCATTATAATGTGCGGGCTGGACGGAACATTGTTATACTGCTCGGAAAAAACGGCCTCGATGCACGGCTACCCTTCTGTCGAAACCATGACAGGAATGAATGTATTTGACCTTTTTGCCCGGAAAGACAGGGATAGGCTAAAAAAGGTTTTTAACAGGGTTGAAAAGGAAGGGTTTGTTGGCGGGCAGGAATACCGGATGTTAAGAAGAGAAAACGGTGATTTTATCGCCTCTTTAAACGCCGCGGTTGTCAATGACGCCTCAGGCAGGCCTTTCGCCCTGGCAATGACTTTTTATGATGTTACTGTTTCCAAAGAGATAAGAAAAAAATTGTTTCAAAGCGAGGAACTTTACAGGTCCCTTTTTGAGAACGCCAACGATATAATAGTTTTAAGGGAAATTACAGAAGGAGGCGCCCCGGGAAGAATAATAGAGGCCAACCGTATTGTAAAAGAAAAGCTCGGATTTGAGCCCGGAGAGTTTAAAAAACTGACACCCGGCGAGCTTTTTGAACGGGAGGAGATAAGCGGCAGGGATAAAATACGGGATGAACTTTTTAAAAAGGGCATGGTGGTATTTGAGGAGGTTATGTTTTCGAAAACCGGATCGCACGTGATATTCGAGGTAAATGCCCACCTTATTAACTACAGCGGTAAAAAAGCCATTATGGCAATATGCAGGGACATAACTTCAAGGAAAATAGCCGAGGAAAAAATCAAGGAGTCAGGGGAGCTTTATAAAAAACTCGTGGAGACCTCACCCGACGCGGTAATCGCAACTGATATAGAGGGGCGGGTTGTTTTTGCTTCGGATATGGCCGTAAAAATATTCGGCGCGGTTTCCGGCGGCAGCATGGAAGGTGAAAATATTTTCGATTATGTTTCGCCGGAGGACAGGCGCGCGTGTGAAAAGGCGCTGGAGGATGTATTCAGGGAAGGAAAAATGAAAAACGGGGAGTTTGTCTTCCTGCGAGGCAGCAGTGACAGGTTTGTTGGCGAGTTGCGTTCCTCTCTGGTTTTGGATTCCAAGGACAAGCCGAGGTATATACTGGTGATTTTGAGGGATGTTACGGAAAAGAAAAAAAGTGAGGCCCATCTTAAGGAAAGTTACAGGTCTGTGAAAAAGATTATGGACGGCATTATACATTCGATGGAGATGCTGGTTGAAAAAAAGGATGTTTATACCGTGGGCCACCAGCACAGGACAGCGCAGCTTGCAGGGGCTATTGCCTCTGAAATGGGCATGGCCGGCGAGCATATAGAATGTATAAGCATAGCCGCGATAATACACGATATAGGCAAAATATTTGTTTCAGGTGATATACTTAACAAAAAAGGGGCGCTGACGGAAAAGGAATTCGAAATAATAAAAAAGCATCCGGAAGCAGGGTATGATGTCTTGAAATCAATAGAGTTTCCCTGGCCGGTGGCTGATATAATACGCCAGCACCATGAAAGGCTCGATGGTTCCGGTTACCCCCGGGGGCTTGAAGGGGACGAAATATTCCTTGAGTCGAGGATTATCAGCGTGGCGGATGTCGTGGAGGCCATGACTTTTAAAAGGCCCTACAGGCCGGCGCTTGGGATCGACGCCGCGCTCGGGGAGATTGAAAAGGGCAGGGGCACGCTTTATGATTCCGAGGTAGTGGATATATGTGCCGGCCTTTTCAGGGATAAAGGGTTTAGGTTCGAAAAAAGCCCCGAGGTGCTGTAAGGACGGGTTCGGTAAACAGTAAACTTAAAACTTAAAACTGAAAGCTGAAAGTTAGAACAAAAAAACAACAAACAACAAATAACAAATAACAAATAAGAGCCTTTAATACGAATATGTTTTTGTCCGTCAACCGAAAATTTTTTTATGGGCCGCCTTCACGGCAAACAAATCCCTTTACAAAACCCTTTCAGGTTATTATAATGTTAAAAATTTTATAATTATGAGAGGAAAATTGAAGAAAACAATCCTGTTTTTTTTAAACATAGTAGTAATCATATTTTTTATACAGGCGTGTTCAAAAACATCTTCGCCGACTCAGTCTCCCCCGCCCGCTACTCCCACGCCTTCGCCCACGCCCGACGCGTCAAAGTGGTTTAAGCAGGATGTTGAGGAAGGCCCGGGGGCGGTTTTCGGCCATAGCGTCGAAATTTTTAAATCAAAGGCTTATATTATAGGAGGCAAGAAAAAAGGGAATGAAACAGTGTGCCCGTTTTACGTGAGTGTGGACATGAAAAAATTTTCAACGTCCGGCGCCCGGGCGAATCTGCCTGAAGGCAGGTACACGCATTCCTCATGTGTTTATGACGGCAGGTTGTGGGTTGCCGGCGGCAGGGACAGGGAAGGTGACGCGCTGGCTGATGTTGTATACACAAAAAACGGCGTTACTTTTACCGCGGCAACAAAAAGGGCTGAGTTCGGAAAAAGGTACGGGTTTGTCCTGCTTTCCCACAGGGGGGAAATGTGGATCTTTTCCGGAACCGACGGTAAAAAATATTATAATGACCTGTGGAGCTCGGACAACGGAAAAAAGTGGAGGGAAACGGAGATTGAGGAAGGGGAGGTGTTTACCCCCAGACGTTTTCGCGGAGGATGTGTTTATAAGGGCAGAATGTGGCTGATAGGAGGGAAGACAAAAAAAGGGGCCGTGAATGACGTCTGGAGGTCCAGGGACGGGACAGACTGGGAACAGGTGGCCTCGAACGCGGCTTTTTCGCCCAGGCAGGGCCATAATGTAATAGTATATAAAAACAGAATGTTTGTTATAGGCGGCAGAGGGGGCGGCAGGGTTTTTAATGACGTGTGGTGCAGCGTCGACGGTAAAAAATGGACAGAGCAGGCGGAGTCGGCGGATTTTGCGGGGAGGGAATCAGCCGGAGCGGCTGTATTTAACGGCAAATTATGGATGTGCGGAGGAAGCGCAGGCAAGGAAATTTTCGGGGATATATGGTGGGCAAGATGAGCGGTTTTACGCTTAGGGGGATAAAAAAAATATTTCCGGCTGTTTTAATTATTATTTTTATATCCGGCTGCGGTATATATTTTCACAGCCCGTCAAAAGCGAGGAAAAGGGCCGCGACTTTTATTGACCTGGTTTATATAAAAGGGAAGGCAGAGGAGGCCTTCGCGCTCGCTCATAAATCTTTCAGGGAAAATTACAGCGTAAAATACCTGGAAAAATTAAGAAAAAGGATGAACAGCAGGTTCGGGCGGCTTGAAGGCGTGAGCGCCGATTTTTATGTAACGGCCCAGGGGGAAAAAAGGATGGAAATTTATTACACCGGGATAAGCGAAAAAAAGCTTTCATACCATAAAATTACCCTTATAGGCGATAGTTTCGGCGGGTATAAGGCCGCGGGTATTATGCTGTCGGAAAGGCCGCATCCCGCGCGCCGGACGGCAAAAAAATTCAACAGGTAAAAAAAACAAAGCCCGGATATTTTAAAAACGCTTGCCACCTGCCTGTGTTTTTGCTATCATACCACAAATACATTTTAATTAACGGAGGATATAATGATATACACGGAAGAAAAAATAGACAAATACCTCGATGACCCCGAGGAAAAAGAGGCGGAAAAATATATAGAATCGCTCAGGAAAAAAGATGGCATATTCAGCGCAGGTAATGTGGATATAGATGTTGAAAATATCGTAAAACGCAGATTTTTCTGCGACCCGTTAAAATGTAAAAATACGGATAAGTGCAGAAAAAAAGACAATTCCTGCTGTACGGACCACGGTGTAATGGCGTCGAAAAAAGAAAAAAAGGCGATACTAAAACTTTTCTCAAAATATAAAAAAGACCTTTATGAGGTCATGTCCCCGAAATTCAACCCGAAAAAAATGTTCACAAGAGACGACGGGTACGAGGGAGTGGATTATACCATAAATAAAAATACAATCGGAGCATGCGGGCTTTCGTTTCATGACCCGGAAGGCAGGATAAGGTGCGTTATAGAGCATATATGCAGGAAAAATAAGCTCAACACCCTGGATTACAAGCCGATGTGGTGCTATATGTGGCCCCTGGCCCTTATAAGCCACGGGGATGGAAGGTTTTTTATGACAATTTACTGCGAGGAAACAAGAAAGGTGTTTGACATAGAAAAGGATGAGGTTAATTTTAAGTGTGTCAATGAACAGGATGAGGACGACCCGCCTTTTTTTGAGTTCGCGAAAGGCGTGATGATTCATATTTTCGGCCGCGGGTTCTACGAAGAGCTTGAAAACTACGCGAGCCGTTATTTCGAGTATGAAAAAGTAGGATGATTTTACATCCCGGTTTTAGTTTTGATTTTCAGTTTTCACCTTTAAACTTTAAACTTCGACAAGAAAGGCTGCGGTTACAAAAGCCATAACCCCTACCATAACTGAGGTATTACTTTTGGTTTGTTGATTTTTGTCGAAAATCCCCCTGTTTTTTGGTAAAATCAGTATATAACAATAAAAAATCAGGAGGCAGCCGTGCCTGAAATTAAATTTGGTAAATATTCTTTTCAGGGGCCCTATGACGGGGCAAGGTTCCTTGTTCAGAAACCCGGCATATTTGTAATATTATGCAAGGATGTGCGTGAGGAAAGCCGGTATTACCTTGTCGATATAGACCACGCGGAGGACGTGAGGGCCGCCTGCATGAACCACGACAGGCAGGTCGACTGGGTAAAAAATTGCCGTGAAGTAGGAAAACTGGCCGTCGGGGTGATGTACACGGCGGCAATGAGCCCGGAGGAGAGGGAAAAAGCGGTTAATTATATCAGGGGGCTTTACGATGCGCCGTGCGGTTAAGCAGAACACCCGCCGGAGAATTTCTGAGACGGGGCGCCCGTAAATGGGAATATATTTTTTCCTATTCGCGCTTTTTTTCATTATGGTATACTCTCTTCTTCTGGGGTTTTTCGGCCGGTTAAAGGAGAGTTTCTGGGGGTATCATGGCCGCATAACCGAAAAAATAGACCATTATACACTCGATTCCGATATTTACGGGCAGGACGATATGCTTGTGAGGACACTGGAAAAACAGCAGAAGGAACTCGAGGATATAATGAGCCAGTATGTTTTTTACAGGTTTTGTGAGAGGATATCGGTATTTTTCACCCAGGTAGATATGGTGCTTTTGTTCTGTGCCACACTGGTCACCGTAATATTTGCGCATTCAGCCGTGCTTGAGAAAGAATACATCTGGTTGGTTGTGTGGCTCGCGGTATACGCGGGTTATACCTGGTACGAGCTTTCGGGAGCTTTTATAAAATTCGAGATTTGGGCGACTAATCTTTTTTTAAAGCAATACAAAGTGCTTTCAAGGACAGGGAGCGCCAGGAATATAGTGGAGGCGAAAAAAGAAAATAAAAAAACAGTAAAAAAATTATATTTATTTTTTATTCTGCCCGGCGCGTTGGTTTCCCTGGGGCTGCTTTTAAAATTCGTTATTATACCGTTTTTTCCCGAGATAAGTGTTCGGCTGCAGGCGGATATATTGGCGCGGTGGGGGATATACGCGGCCGGGGGGCTGGCTTTTGTAATCGGGATATTTATTTTTCTGGACAGGGCAATGAACCTGAGGCTGCGTTTGTCCCTGAACCAGTTCAGGGAATCGATTATTGCCGCGACCATTTATTTATTTCTTTCTTTCGTGCTGGCGGTTATAGTGTCGGTCGCGAAATTTATCGTCTGATTCAA
>CAZHOD010000091.1:0-7000 GCA_964534075.1 uncultured Spirochaetia bacterium | reverse complement strand
CTGAAAGGTTGCGCCTACAAAGACCGAAATGCGCCACCATAACTGAGGCGTTACTCGGAACGCGGGAACAGTTCAATGCCGCAACTTCTTTCGGGGCGTAAATTTTTATTACTTCTCAGATAAAAGAATATGAGGCTCCTGCTGTCAGGGACTGCTTAATCTGCCTGAGCGTCGATATATTCCTGTCATATAAAACCCTGTAACTAAAATTTATGTTGAATATATCGTTCATCTTCAGGGTTACATCATTTTCCCAGTCAACGTCTATCCTGTCCACCGCCGAAAAATCGGAAAATAAATCTATTTTGGATTTTATCCTTAAATTTTCGGTGAATTTTTTGTTGAATTCGGCCGCCAGTTCCAGCCCCGCCTCGTTTTTAACGGTTTCATCTCTCTCTCCTATGAATCTCTCACCGTACAATTCGGCAGCCGTATGCTTCATCCCGAACCCCATCCTTGTTGTAAAAAAATCCGCCGGATCGTACTTTATTCCCGCGCTTTCCCTGAAATACCCCGGGTCCATAAACCGGGATATTTCGGTTTTGGTGCCGTCATCGCCATATTCATACCCCGGCGCGAGCTGGGTCCGCCAGGAAAACGCGATATAAGGCCCGAGCGTCTTTAAAACCTTGAACGTCCCCGTGCTTTCTGCTTTTATTTCATCGACTGTTTTTCTCGGGCCCGAATCCTCGTAAGTGCTTTCACCGTATTTTGCTGACAGGAAATTCTTCCAGCTTATAACCGCCCAATCTCCGGTTATACCGGCCTCCAGGCCCGCCTGCCAGGAAAAAGAAGCCTCCCCGCCCTGAGCCCAGTTGTCAAAAGAAGCCCGGGACGCGCCGGCGTTTACATTTAATACCGGGTCTTTCCATACGCTTTCTTTACCCTCGCCGGTTCTTTTTTCCTTTGTCTCAAATCCGGGCGCCGCTTCTGTTTCCCCGGAAACACCCGCCTCAACAGCCGCTTTTTCTTCAGCGGCAAAAATAAGAACAGGCATGAATAAGATTAAAAATACTGATGTTATATTTTTCATAAACATTTTCTCCCTTAAATTATTCCGAAAAAATCCTGTAAAAACAGTACCCGCACAGGCCGATAATAACGGCCCATGCTGCCGACATCATTGCAACGGCCCCTATAGTCATCGTTTTTCACCTCTTACTCCTGTTTTTCTTTTTCTCCAGGCCAGCGCTACAAGCAGCGCAAGCACTGTAAAAAGGGCAACAAGCCCTATCCTTGTCCAGAATATATAAGGCCTGTTTACTTCCTCCACATTTTTCATGAGAACGACGTCCAGTCCGTTTTGTATAAACCAACCTACCAGGATAACAATAAGAAAAGTAGGGGTTATGTACTTTATCACAAACCTGTAAATCCCGGGTATTTTGAGCTGCGCCCCCCTGTGGATTTCGTCCCACGCCCTGCCTATGCCAAAAACCCAGGAAAAAAGCACCGCCTCTATCGTCCCGAAAAGAACCAGGGCAAAGCTGCCTCCCCAGAAATCAAGTTCGTCAATAACGCCGTGCGCGAGAAAAAATATCCCCGGCTGCATCAGGATAAAACTCACAACGCCTATAATTCCGATTGCCCTGCCCCTCTTTAATTCAAATTCATCTTCCAAAAAAGCGACGGGGGTCTGAAGAAGCGACATCGATGATGTAACGCCCGCAAGAAAAAGCAGCAAAAACCAGAGAAAAGTAAAAACCGCGGCCATGGGCACCTGCCCCAGGATATGGGGCATTGTGACGAACCCCAAATCAAACGAACCGCTGTTCGCTATTTCTATTATCTTCTCCGGGCCGAAGAAAGCGAAAGCCGCCGGTATTATTATGCTGCCCCCGAGTATGATCTCCGCGAACTCATTTGTAGAGGCGGATGTCAGGCCGGACAGGACAACATCATCCTCTTTTTTCAGGTAACTCGCGTAAGTTAAAATAACGCCTATGCCCACACTTAAAGTAAAAAACACCTGGCCGGCCGCCGCCAGCCACACTTTCGCGTCCTTCAGCGCGGAAAAATCCGGTTCCCATAAAAAATTAAGCCCCTTTGAAACGCTCCATCCGGGATGCGCGGGGTCAGGCGCGCCCAGAGTAAAAACCCTGATTGTCAGGATAACGCCCAGGATTAAAAGAAGCGGCATGGCTATTTTTGCCACCTTTTCTATTCCGCCTTTTATTCCGAAATAAACAACGGCAAAATTAATACAAAAAGTAATCAGAAAAAATACATACGCCGGGGCTATATTGCCGAAATAATTATTTTTAGTGGCGCCTATATAGGACTTAAAAAACTCCTCTATTTTTCCAGCGGCAAGAGCGTCGGCGTATTGAGGGGTCAGGGAATAAAAAGTAAAGCCTAAAAGCCAGGATTCTATATAGGTATAATAAATAAATATCACGAGCGGCCCGAAAATCCCTACAACACCGAAATATTTGATAAATTTTAATTTCCGCGCCATAGTATGGAAAATACCCGGCGCTGTCCCGTGCCCGTAACCGCCTCCATAGCGGCCCGCTGTCCATTCTATCCACATCAAAGGAATCCCGACAAGCAAAAGCGCCACTACATAAGGGATCATAAAAGCGCCGCCTCCGTTCTGCGCTGCCTGAACCGGGAACCTCAAAAAATTACCGAGCCCCACGGCTGAGCCGGCTACCGCGAGAATAACACCAAGGCGCGATCCCCAGTGCTGCCTCTTTTTTTCTTTGTGTTTTTCATCCGGCATTGTTTATTCTCCCTGCGTAAACGGATTATAACGCGGGTAATATTTTATGAAAAAAAATCTTTATTGTAAAGGTTTGTTTTTTTATTTTTTTATCACAAAACCGGAACTACGCGCTTATTCCCCGAATTTCTGCCTGCCCGTCATTTCACCGTTTTTATATACCCTCTGCTCGATAAGGCGGCCCTCCTCGCTATATATCTTATAAACACCGTTTTGTTTTCCGTCTTTAAAAGATTCCCTTGCCCTGACGCCCCCGAACTTAAAATACATAATAAACTCGCCTTCGGGCCTGCCGTCCTTATACCCGCCCTCCACCTTAACTTTTCCATTCTTATAATAAAGCTTGTAATCCCCGTTCTCCACGCCGTTTTTATAATTGCCCTCCACTTTTATTTCCCCGCTGCGGTAAAAAAGGCGGTACGGCCCGTCTTCCTTGCCCGCCTTATATGTTCCCTCAAGCCTTACGTTCCCATCTTCATAAAAAACCCTGAATTTACCGTCTTCCAGGCCGGCGGTATAATTCCCCTCTGTTTTGGGATTTCCGTTTTCATAATAGTTTTTAAACGGCCCCTCTCTTTTTCCATCCCTGTATGTTTCCTCGGCCATAACTTTACCCCCGGGATAATAAAGAGTAAATAACCCCCGGGGCCGGCCTTGCTCATAACTTCCTTCAAGCTTTATTTTTCCGTTTTTATAATAAATCCTGTAAAGCCCTTCTTTTTTTCCTTCCTTATTTGTCCCGTCGACCTTTACACCGCCGTCCTCGTAATATATTTTAAAAGGGCCGTGGGGGATCCCGTTTTTATATTCTTCCTCCATTTCGGCCTTTCCTGACTCATAATAATTTTTCAGCATGCCGGTTTTGCTTTCATTATACTTTTCTGACTGAAGCCTGCCGGATTCATAATAAGACCTCGACTCCCACTTTGGCGCGCCGTCCTTGTATTCACCTTCGAATTTCAGCGCTCCCGACGGGTAATAAACCTTTGCCTGCCCGTTGGCCGTACCGGACGCGAAAGTTATTTCACGCTGTATAATTCCGTTGTCAAAACAGATAATACTCAGCCCTTCCTGCATTTCATTGTCAGCGTATAAATTCTTAGTCGATTTCTGGACGCCGTTTTTCCCCATAAAGATAGTTTCCACGACCCCGCTTATTTTTTCCCCTTCCATTTCCACAACACCACCGGGGCCATGCTTCCACCCGGCTATCTTCTCGCCGTCCCTGAAAAAAGTTTCCTCGTTTCCTTTCCTGATACTCGTTAGGCCCATCACATTCTCCTTTGTGTAATTTTAGCGCCTGACAAACAAAAAACGGGAAAAGCTGCTCCCGCACTGTATACCACAATCTTTTTTCCGGAGTCAATACGCTCCTTCATATGTCATCACTGTTATTTTACCTCCCCGGTTTTCGTCCCTGAAAGCGGCATAAGGCTTATTTACAGAAGTATCGAAGAAAAGGCCCGTATATTTCGCGCCGGCGTCCGATAATACCGCCTTAAGGGCCCACCCCCCTCCTTCATACTTCATAATAACAGCCCTTGAGGAGTTGCCTTCGTCCCTGAACGCGATCGAAGCTTCTCCCGCGCATACAAAAAGCGATATATATTCAGCCGAACCGGCGGAAAATCCTTCTGTGCCAAGTGTCTGCCAGGCGGAACCGTCAAAATATTTTACCGTAGCTTTATTGCTGTTGGCAACATCCATATAGGCCAGGTAAAGAGTGGAGTTGTATATAAACAACGACAGGTATTCTGCTCCACCGTCAGAAAAACCTTTTTGTCCCACAGCGGACCATGACCCGCCCTCGTATTTCATAACAGTTGTTTTGTAAGAAGCTTCCCAGTCACGGTAGGCAATATACGGTACCCCTGTCGCGCCGTCTACAAACAGCGATATGCTCGACGCCGTGGAGTCCGAAATCCCGGCTGAACCGGTATATTCCCAGTCCACCAGAAACCTGTATTTACGCACTGACGCCTTTGCCGAATTCGAAGTATCCCTGTAAGCAACAAAAGGCTCTCCCGAATAAATATAAAGCGACGGGCCGTACCCCGGGCCTTCGGATAACCCTCTTTCGCCTATATATTCCCAGTCTCCGGACGAACTATTATGCCTCATCAGAGAAACTTTATTGCCGTAATCATAATCCCTGAAAACGAGGTACGGCACAGCATTGTCCACAAAGAGAGAGGTTTCATACGCTATCCCTTCTGAAAACCCGGATGTTCCCCCGGTCACCTGCCATGACGAACCATTGTATTCCATTACCGTGGCCCTGTTTGTGTTTGCCTCGTCCACGAACCCTACAAAGGGCTTACCCGAATCGACAAAAAGAGAAATATACTCCGCGCCCCCGGCGCTGAATCCTTTTACCCCAACAACATCCCAGAACGGCGTAGGGGTAGCTGTATAGGTCGGGGTCATGGTTCTTGTGGGTGTAACAGTATTTGTGTATGTTTGTGTTACAGTCGGCGTTATTGTATGAGTTTTTGTAATTGTCCGGGTTTTTGTGATTGTATGTGTCCGGGTAATTGTCGATGTCATTGTAATGGTAGGAGTATACGAAAACGTGGGAGAAATAGTGAATGTAACCGTAATTGTAGGAGTGGGCGGTATAACCTCTATTTCCGGCGAGTCCGCTATTTCATAAAGGTCGTTTCCGTCCGTGTCTGTCATTGTTGTAAGCGTAAAAATTCCCTGTCCGTTTATTTCTGCACCGCCCCCCCCAAAACCTTTATAACCATAATATATTTTTATGGACTCGTATGGTTCGAGGTCGCTTATATTGACGATCATATCCTGCCCGTCAGCCACGGTGCCTATCCACAACCCGGCAGCAGTGGAAGTGACATAAAAATAACCCGGGTCGGAAGACTCGACACTCGGAACCGACCATCCTGATGGCAGGGACACTTTAAGCGTCCCGTAATCAGGGCTGGCTGCCCAGGTTGTCTCTCCCGCGGTATAGGTAAATTCCAGAGTATTGCCGGAGCTGCCGTCCGTAACAACAGAGGTCGTCAGGCTCATTGTCCCTTCACCTACAACAGGAGTCGGCGTGGCAGGCACAACGTATATTTCAGGGCTTGATTCTATTTCCGTGGTGGATATGCCGTCGGAACTGTTTTCATCCACTTCAACCGGGATTATTATTGTTCCCGAACCGTCAACATAAGCGCCGGGGCCGTAATCCCTGTCGCCGTAGACAACCGTTATCTGCCCGCTCCCTGCCGCGAGGCCTCTTACCGATACCACTATATCCATTCCCTCTACAGATTTTCCCAGCAGGGCGCCGTTTGTGACCGACACGCTGAAATAACCCGCAGACGCGGGGTCGAGCGAAGGCTGGCTCCATCCCGCGGGCATCTTTATTCTGAGCACACCATTTTCAGCCCCCCCTGCCCAGCCAATGCTTCCCGCAGTATAGGTGAAAATAATTTCATTGCCCCCTGTCTTTGCGTAAACTTCCGTAGGTGTTACAATCGCGCTCCCGCGGTCAATCGCAGGAGTTGCTGTTATTGTCGGAGTCGCGGTAAACGTATCCTCAGGTATTGGAGTGCAGGTAAAACTTGAGCCCGGGGTAATTGTTGACGTGGCTGTATAAACAATCTCAATAGTTTCGGTTATTGTAAGGCTTCGTGTAAAAGAGGCCGTTGAACCCGCTGTTTTTGTTATTGTAACTGTGGCGGATTCGATCAAAACTGTCCGCGTAGGGGTAACTGAGCCTGTATTTTCCGGCGTTTCAGTCCTTGTGAAAGTTCCTGTCCGCGATACAAAAGGAGTATGTGAACGGGTAAATGTCAAATAAGGGGTGTTTGTGCCCGTAGCCGCCTGCGTATAAGTATTTGTTTGTGTAGGCGTAATTGTATATGAATACACGGGAGTATTTGTATATGTCGCGTTTTCAGGTGTATTCGTCGGGCCTTCTGAGGGTGATGAAGGAGTTGCCTTTTGCTGGCACGAGGAAAAAACAACGGCCAGAATAATCCCTATAAAAAACAGGGAAATTATAATTTTTCGCATAAAACACCCGTTTTTTTAATATTAATCCCTATTTTAAACCTTTTTATAAGTATACCCTTTGTCAGATAAATTGTCAATAATCAAGGTCCTGCGTGGTGTGATGCGTGGGTGTGACGCGGGATGTAGTGTGTGAAGATAGTGTGTCAAGGCGTGATTTGGTGTCAAGGGCGTTTTGTGTATCCCTAATATTTTATGGCAGCGTGATTATAAAAACAATTTCCATTACCATTTACATTTCCGATAAAGAAAAAT
>CAZHOD010000090.1:0-7009 GCA_964534075.1 uncultured Spirochaetia bacterium | reverse complement strand
TAAAAGGCTGCGGTTACAAAAGCCATAATACCCCTACCGTAACTGAGGTATTACTTCAGCCGGTTTTTTTATAGAATTTTATAATTATATATGTTATAATCCCGCATATTTTATTAAGGAGGAAAGTGCTATGCTTGTAAAAGACGGGCTTTTTACTTCTGAATCCGTTACCATGGGGCATCCTGACAAGGTCGCGGACCAGATATCGGACGCTGTGCTGGACGCGGTAATGGAAAAGGACCCATTTGGCAGGGTGGCGTGCGAGACAATGGTGGCAAAAGGAATGGTTGTACTTGCCGGAGAGATTACCACAAAAACAGTTCTTGATTTTCAGAAAATAGCGAGAGACACGCTTTTGGACATAGGCTATGATGACGTGCAAAAGGGAATGGACGCCAAAAGCTGCGCTGTTGTAGTGTCCATGAACAAACAGTCGCCGGATATAGCAATGGGTGTCGACCGGGAGGGAGCCGGTGACCAGGGTATGATGTTCGGGTTCGCCGTAAACGAGACAAGGGAACTTATGCCGCTTCCCATTATGCTGGCGCAGAAACTCGTTATGCGGCTGGCTTATGTAAGGGAAAAAAACATACTGAAATATCTCGGCCCGGACGGCAAATCGCAGGTTTCGGTAAGGTATAAAAACGGAAAACCCGTTGAGATCGACGCGGTGGTCATATCCAACCAGCATGACCCGAAATTGAAAATATCGAAAATAAGAAAAGATATTTTAGCGAAAGTAATAAAACCGGTCCTGCCGAAGAAGATGCTGACAAAAAGGACAAAAATACATATCAACCCCACGGGTAAATTCGCCGTGGGCGGGCCCGAAGGCGACTGCGGCCTGACAGGAAGGAAAATAATAGTGGATACCTACGGCGGCATGGGAAGGCACGGCGGGGGCGCCTTTTCCGGCAAAGATCCTTCCAAAGTCGACCGTTCCGCGGCTTACATGGCCAGGTACATAGCGAAAAATATCGTAGCGGCAAAACTCGCGGAAAAATGCGAGGTGCAGCTTTCATACGCAATAGGCGTGGCTGAACCTACGTCAGTGCTTGTAGATACTTTCGGTACCGGAAAAATTTCCGAGGCAAAAATAGAAAAACTTGTCCGCGGGAATTTTAAGCTTACTCCGAAAGGAATCAGGGATTCGCTTAAATTAAGAAAGCCGATATACAGGGTGACCGCCGCGCACGGGCATTTTGGAAGAAACGGGAAAAACTTCACGTGGGAAAAAACAGACAAAGCCGCTGCTTTAAGAAAAGGGGCAGGGTTGAAAACAGGAAAAAAATAAACAAATACTTAAAAAGGAACCCGGAGGTTTAAAGTGAGAAAGTATCATGTAAAGGACATCAGGCTGGCGCCGGAGGGCAAAAGAAGGATAGCGTGGGCCGACAGCCAGATGCCGGTTCTTGAACTTATCAGGAAAGAGTTCACAAGGAAAAAACCGCTCAAAGGCACTACGCTGGCAGCGTGCCTTCACATCACCACTGAGACGGCTAACCTGTTAAAGACGCTTAAAGCAGGCGGCGCCAGAGTTGTGGCGTGCGCGTCAAACCCGCTGTCAACACAGGACGACGTCGCGGCAGCTCTGGTAAAATACGATAAAATACCGGTTTACTGCGTCAAGGGCGAGTCCAACAAAGTCTACTATGACCATATAAAGGCGTGCCTCGCGCATAAACCAAATATTACAATGGACGACGGAGCGGACCTTGTGTCGACTGTGCATAAAAGTTACAGGAACCTTGTGAAAAACATTATAGGCGGCACAGAAGAGACAACAACCGGCGTAATACGGCTCAAGGCCATGGAAAAAGACAAAGCGCTGTTGTTTCCCATGATAGCCGTAAATGACGCGATGACAAAACATTTTTTTGATAACCGCTACGGCACGGGCCAGTCGACAATAGACGGGCTCCTGCGGGCCACCAATGTGCTGATTGCCGGGCTTTCCTTTGTGGTCTGCGGTTACGGCTGGTGCGGTAAAGGCGTAGCCATGAGGGCGTCGGGCGCGGGCGCGAACGTTATTGTGGTGGAAGCAGACCCGGTACGGGCGCTGGAAGCAAAAATGGACGGTTTCTCGGTAATGCCGATGTCGGACGCGGCTGAAAAAGGGGATGTTTTTGTAACCGTGACCGGCGATATGCACGTAATAAGGGCCGAGCATTTCAGGAAAATGAAAAACGGCGTGATAGTGGCGAATTCCGGGCATTTTAACGTGGAGCTGGACCTGGATTCCCTGAAAAAGATTTCCGTGTCGCGAAAGGAAATAAGGGAATTTGTAATGGAATACAAACTTAAAAACGGCAGGAAAATAAATGTACTGGCGGACGGCAGGCTTGTGAACCTTTCAGCAGCGGAGGGCCATCCGGCGATTGTAATGGATATGAGTTTTGCCGGCCAGGCGCGCTCAGCCGAGTATATGGTGAAAAATTCTCACAAACTCGAAAATAAGGTGTACAGCCTTCCGGATGAAGTGGACAGGAAGATAGCTGAACAGAAATTAAAGGCAATGGGCGTTAAAATAGAGAAACTCACAAAAGAACAGGAAAAGTACCTCAATTCCTGGGAAATGGGAACGTAAAAAGGCACTGGCGGCTGCAGATTGACGATTGCCGGTTAAAAATACGTTTGTTATTGCTTATCATCCGGAGATATAGTCTTTTAAAGCGCGGCATATCTTATTTCTTAATGGGGATTTTATAAATGATAGTTTTTGAAAACGTGAGTTACAGGGCGGGCAATAAACAAATACTTAAAAATCTGAGCTTCAGGGTAAAAAAAGGGGAAAAAGCACTTATTTACGGGAAATCCGGAACAGGCAAGACTTCGGTGTTGAGGTTGATTATGGGGTTTGTCAGGCCGGATTCTGGTAAAATAGTGTTTAATAATAAAAAAACCGGGCCCCGGGAAATATGGGAAATCAGGAAAAAGGCAGCGTATGTTCCCCAGGACCTCAGTATGGGCAGGGGCAGGGTTGAAAATGTTTTCAGGGAAATTCTGGGATTCAGGGCAAACGCGGGGGGCGAATTCAATGCCGGGGAATTTGACAGGCTAAAAAAAACATTCGGACTCGATGACGATACGGGAAAAAAGGATATAGAGGATGTATCAGGGGGAGAGAGGCAAAGATTAAACATTATCCTGGCTGTAATGCTTAAACGCGATGTTTTTCTGCTGGATGAGGTTACCTCATCGCTTGACAGGGAAACCGGAGGGAAGGTGCTGGATTATTTTTTTAAGAATAAAAAATTTACCTGTATGTGTGTGTCACACGACCCCGCTCTGAAAAAAATAAAAAATATCAAGACTATAGGCATAAGAGGGCGGCATGGGCGCGGTTCCCTTTGTCATCATATTACTCGCTGTCCCTCTTATAATAAGTTTTTTTCTTAAACTCAACCTCGTCGGAGATTTACTTTTTGCCGCGGGCAGGATGATGCTGCAGCTCGGGCTTGTGGGGATTTTTCTCGAGTATGTCTTTGAACTGAACAACCCTTTTCTGAATATTGGATGGTTTTTGTTTATGGTTGTTGTCGCGGCCTTTTCAGCGCTTAAAAACAGTAATTTAAAGCCGGGAAAATTTATAGTGCCCATGTTTTTGTCTTTCGCGGCGGCGAACACCGCTGTTTTATTTTATTTAAATACAGTGATTGTGAGGCTGGATAATATGTTCGAGGCCCGGTATGTAATCGCGCTGGGAGGGATGATACTCGGCAACTCTTTAAGGGGCAATATAGTGGGGCTCAATAATTTTTATACTTCCGTAAAAAAAGATACAAAAACCTATTTATACCGCTTATCCTGCGGGGCAACTCCGGCAGAAGCCTGCCTTATTTACACAAGGGAATCCATACGCCTGGCGCTGAATCCCATAATAGCCACCATGGCAACCATAGGGATCGTTTCGCTTCCCGGCATGATGACGGGCCAGATACTCGGAGGTTCGCCTCCGCTTACCGCGATTAAGTACCAGATGATCATAATGATAGCGATAGTCGCGGCCATGACAATGAGCATTATGTTGTCAATATTTTTCACCATGAGGGCGGGGTTCGATGAGTACGGGATATTAAAACGTGATATTTTCGCGAGGTAGGGGCGGGTTTGTAACCCGCCCGAAAAGGAAGCGGATACAAACCGCCCCTGCCCTGCACCGCCCCCTGCCCTCCTTGACAGAAGGCTTTTTTTGTAATATAACTATACCCTGTAAAAAAAAAGGCGGCGTAGCCAAGTGGTAAGGCGGGGGTCTGCAAAACCCTTATTCATCGGTTCGATTCCGATCGCCGCCTCCAGAAAAATCAACGCGGCGGATTTTTCGCTTGTATATCCGAATAAATATCCAGCGTTATAATCGATGAATAAAGAAGGGCGGCTATATGCGGGCGCCCGAAAATTTAAAAATGGATTTT
This sequence comes from uncultured Spirochaetia bacterium, assembly GCA_964534075.1. Lineage (GTDB taxonomy): Bacteria > Oederibacteriota > PGYV01 > PGYV01 > CAYTNY01 > CAZHOD01. The sequence goes on along the minus strand of CAZHOD010000090.1, from coordinate 2,594 downwards.
CCTGCCGGGTATGGCCTACGGATAAACTCATGGATAAAACCGGGCGGGTATTAGGAAAATTAACCGGCAGGACAGGAAAAAAGGAGAAAAAATGAAACAAAACAGGGCATTGATGTTTATTGTTACATTATTTACGCTTTCGTTTTTATATTCCTGTGTTTATTTTTTTATCCCTTTGCGGGAAATGGCGGGGATATGCCTTTTTAACGTCGATACGCCAAGCGGCGAAATATGCGCGCTGAATTTTTCGCTTGTGTTTATGGGATTATATATGTTTTTCCCGCTTATTACGTCGATTTTCCTGCAGAAATTTATTTATAAGGAACCTTTCAGGGATACGGGCTTTAAATTTTCGTGGTCATGGTGGTATATTTACGCGCTGCTTGTGCCCATATTTATATCCCTTTTAACCATACCGGTTGCCACTATTTTTCCCGGGGTGGAATTTGTTTCAGACGGCAGCGGCCTGCTGGAAAAATACAGTGAAATAATGTCAGATGAACAGATAATGGAAATGCAGAGGCAGATTACGGCGCATCCGCCGCTTGTTACGTTTTTTATAGGGCTTGGCCAGGCGCTTATAGCGGCAGTTACCATAAACGCTGTTTTTGCGCTTGGAGAGGAAGCCGGGTGGAGGGGGTTTTTAATAAACAGCCTCAAAGATAAAGGGTTCATAAAGGCAACGCTCATCATAGGCCTCGCGTGGGGGATATGGCATTTCCCCGTAGTAATACAGGGGTACAATTACCCTGAGACGCCCGTCGCCGGAGTTTTTCTAATGATTTTATGGTGCGCGCTTTATTCGCCTTTGTTTTCCTACCTGTACTTCAAAACCGGTTCATTTGTCCCGGCCGCGGTAATGCACGGCGGTATCAACGCTACGGCGGGTTTTTCAGTGGTTTATTTAAAGGGCGGCACCGACATAATGACGTCGATTATGGGTATGCCCGGTATTATTGTGCTGGTTTGCGCGAATATATTGCTGTTGGTTTACGATAATTTTATAGCGAAAAATAAAATAATTATGCAGGCAGGCGCGTCTGACGGGCCTGATAACGTAAAAATAACGGAGGAAAATGATGAGCGGCAGTAAAAAAGACGAAAAAATAAAATCAAAGGAAGAAGAGGAAAAAAAAGAGCGAAAAAACGCGGAGGAAAAACAAAAAGAAGAAAAAAAGGGCAGCGAAAAATCCGGAGAAAAGCCCTGCGAAAAAGAACTCGAGGAGAAAAATAAGGTAATAAAAGAGCTGGAGGATAAATATATGCGTGCCCTTGCCGAGATGGACAACGCAAGGAAACGCGCGGCAAAGGAAAAAATGGATACGCTGAAATACGCGAAAAGGGAGGCCATCGATATATTCCTGCCCGTGCTGGACAACCTCGACAGGGCCGTGCACGCTACCGCGGTTACGGATAACCTGAGCTCCATGAAAAAAGGTATTGAAATGGTTATAAAGCAGTTCGAGGATATACTGAAGGAAACCGGCGCCAAAGAAATAGAGACAAAAGGGATTTTTGACCCGGAGCTGCACCACGTAATAGGGAGAGAAGAAAAAAGCGGTAAAAAAGAAGGGGAGATACTCGAGGTTTACCAGAAAGGGTATATTATCGACGGTTCGATAATCAGGCCTGCCAGGGTAAAGGTGGCGGTAAAAGGAAGTGCGGAAAAAGAAGAAAAAAACGGATCAGGAAAAGAGGATAAAGGATAAATATGGATAAAGATTTATACGGATTGCTGGGCGTTTCCAGGACAGCCTCGCAGGACGAGATTAAAAGCGCGTTCAGGAAAAAGGCGAAACAGTACCACCCTGATATCTATGACGGTGACAAAGAAGTCGCTGAGGAAAAATTTAAGGAAATCGGCGAGGCGTATAAGGTGCTTTCTGACCCTGAAACAAGGAAACGCTACGATACGTTCGGTTACAGCGGCGTAAAAGGCGGAGCCGGGTTCGGAGGCGGACAGGGGGGGTTCAGCGGGGGTTTTGATTTCGATATGTCGGATATTTTTTCGGATTTCGGCGACATATTCGGTGATTTTTTCGGTTTTGGCGGAGCCGGGGCCGGATCCCGAAGGCGCGGAGGCGCGGTAAGGACGCACGGTGATGATATAAGATATGATACTGCGGTCGATTTTGAGCAGGTAAAAGACAGTATTAAACAGGTTGTGGAAATAGACAGAAAAGAGGCCTGTGAAACCTGCGGGGGAGAAGGCATAAAGCCGGGAACATCAAAAACTGTATGCAACACCTGCGGTGGGCAGGGAAAGGTCCGGACATCTCAGGGGTTTTTTTCCATGGTAAGGACATGCCCGGCGTGCGGCGGTGAGGGAAAAGTGGCAAAGGAAGTATGCCCTGACTGCGGCGGCAAAAAGGTAAAAATAAAAAAAAGAAAGATAGAGGTAAAAATTCCGGCCGGGGTTACTGATCAGTCCTACCTTAAAATTCGGGGCGAAGGGAACGCCGGGCTTAATGGCGGTATACCGGGCGATCTTTATGTTGTTATTAATATCAGGCCGCATGAGATTTTTAAAAGAGACGGGGACGATGTTGTCCTGAACCTTCCCGTACCTGTCTCCACCGCGGCGCTGAGCGGCG
>CAZHOD010000089.1:0-7028 GCA_964534075.1 uncultured Spirochaetia bacterium | reverse complement strand
CTGAAAGGTTGCGCCTACAAAGACCGAAATGCACCACCATAACTGAGGCGTTACCAGGGAACCGGCAGGGAACAAAAACAGGCAAAAACAATTTCCAAATAGAACGATTGCTTGTTACTTGTTATCTTTGCCAACCCTCCAATCATCCAATCATCCAGCCCCCCCGGCCTTTCACAAAACTATGCTTTTTACCTCGAGTATGCCATCCATGTTCCTTATGCTGTCAACAACAGTTTCAGGAACCTCGCTGTCCGCATTAATGACCCCTATGGCAACCTTCTCCTCTTTTGTCCTTCCCAGGGAAAAAGACGCGATATTTATCCCGTTTTCCCCCAGTATTGTGCCTATCCTGCCGATTACCCCGGGCTTGTCGATATTTTTATATACAAGCATATTTCCTTCGGGGGCAATTTCCCCTTCGAAATTATCTATCCTTACTATTCTTGCTTCTTTATTTACGGAAAGTATACCGTAAACATGTTTTTTTCCTTTTTCCGTTTCAACCGCGACGCTGATAAGATTGGGAAAATCGCTTTTGATTGTGGTTGTTTTTTCGACAACCTCTATACCTCGTTCTTTTGCCAAAAGTTCGGCATTAACGTAATTCACCGAATCGCCCACAGCCGGCATTAAAATCCCCTTTGTCGCCGCTATTGTCAGCAGTTTCAGGTCGTAATCCGTGACATCCCCGCTGTATTCCACCGTAACGTTCTTTATATTTCCTTCTGTAACCTGGGCGGCAAAAGAGCCCAGTTTTTCATTGAGCGAAAGGTACGGCTGGAGTTCTTTCAGCTCCTCGGGGTCTACGGCCGGTATGTTTACCGCGTTTTTTACCATACCCCCGCTCAGCGCCTCTATAACCTGTCGGACTATGCCGTTGCCGACCTTTTCCTGCGCCTCGACTGTGGAAGCGCCCAGGTGCGGCGTGGCTACGACATTGTCCAGTTCTATTACCGGGCTGTCAAAAGGCGGTTCTTTATCGTAAACATCGAGCGCGGCTTTCGCTATTTTTCCGGATTTTAAGCCCTCATAAAGGCCTTTTTCATTTACAATTCCGCCCCTGGCACAGTTGACTATAAAAGCCCCGCCTTTCATCTGCTCTATTTCCTCTTTTGATATGAGGTCCTTTGTCTCTTTTGTCTTGGGTACGTGCACTGTCAGGATATCCGCGTTTTTAACAACATCGCCGAATTCCATCAGGTCAAAACCCAGTTTTTCCGTGGTTTCTTTGGTTATAAAGGGGTCGCTCCCTATTATTTTCATTCCGAATGCCTTCATTCTTATACCGACTTCCCTTCCTATCCTGCCGAGCCCTATGATCCCCAGCGTTTTGCCGTAAAGCTCGGTGCCCACGAATTTTTTCCTTTCCCATTTTTTTTCTTTAAGTGACCGGTTCGCCGCGGCCGTATTCCGCGCCATAGCCATAATAAGGGCTATTGTCTGTTCGCATGTGGAAAGGGTATTCGCGTCCGGCGTGTTCATTACAATTACGCCTTTTTGCGTTGCCGCGGGTATGTCAACGTTATCTACGCCGACACCGGCCCTTCCTATTACCCTGAGTTTTTTTACGTTCTCAAGAACCTTTGCCGTAACTGTTGTGCCGCTCCTTATGATAATAGCGTCGTAACCGGTTATTTCTTCCGCCAGTTCATCCTCGCTCATACCCGTTTTGACCGTATACTCTATTTCTTTTTCTTTTTCCAAAAGCTTTAAAGCGTCATCCGCGAGTTTATCGCTTATAAGTATTTTTTTCATGATATGCCTCCTTTGACATTAGTATTTATTCTCGATCAAAGTATCCATTACTTTCTTTACGCCTTTTCCTGTCTCGATATCGGCGCCGAGCTCTTTAAGAGCCATCTCAGCCGCGGCCACGCCTGTCACCGCGTCGAACCTGTCTGTATACCCAAGATGCCCTATCCTGAATATCTTGCCTTTTATTGGGCCCTGTCCTCCGGCCATGGAAATACCGTAATCGTCCCTTATCTTTTTCATCAGAGCGCCCCCGTCGACCCCGCCGGGCACTTTAACGGACGTAAGTACATTGGAAGGATTTTCCTTCGCGAACGGCGTAAGCCCGAGTTCCTTGACCCCGGCCCTTACCGCGTCAGCGAGCTTTTTATGCCTTTCCCATATATTCTCAATCCCCTCTTCCCTGATAAGCTCAAAAGCCGCTCCCAGCTGCATAACCAGGGACGCTGCCGGAGTGTAAGGCGTATTCGCCGTTTTCTCGGCGGTCAGCGACTTTTCATATTTTTTCAGGTCAAAATAAAATTTCGGAGATTTATTGTTTTCAACAACCTTCCATGCCTTTTCACTCAAAGCCATAACCGCCAGGCCCGGAGGTATCATCATCCCTTTCTGGGACCCGGCCACCGCGATATCCACGCTCCATTTATCCGCGTAAAAAGGAAGCGCGCCTATCCCGGATATGCCATCCACAACAAGCACCGCTTCATAATCCTTTACAATCTTTCCCGCGGCTTCTATATCATTATATACTCCCGTGGATGTCTCATTATGCGTAGTAAACACAGCCACCGCGTCATTGTTTTCATCGAGCGCCTTTTTGAGATTTTCCGGTTTTAAAGCTGTTCCCCATTCTTCCTCTACAATTATAACTTCCGCGCCATAGGCCTTTGCTATGGATTTCCACCTGTTGCCGAAATGGCCGATCGACGCGACTATTACCTTGTCACCGGGATTAACAATGTTGGCCACGGCCGCCTCCATCGCTCCCGTGCCCGAAGACGTAATTACCTGGACGTTGTTTTCGGTCTGAAGAAGGTATTTCAAATCCTCCTCAACACGCGTAAGTATCTTCCTGAACTGTGGTGTCCTGTGATGAAGTATCGGCTTGGATGCCTCAGCGAGTACTTCAGGCGGGATTTCTGTCGGCCCCGGGGCCATAATGTATCTTTTTTTCATCGTTCTGTACCTCCTTTTTTATTTTGTTGTGCTTTTTTTCACTTTCTTTGCAATAAGTTATAACAAACAAAGACTATCTTGTCAAGCAAAAAAACATGTTTTTTTTTTAAAACTTTGTGCTTTTTTTCACTTCACGCGTGTTAAAAAAAGCCCTTTTAAAAAAGGGCTTTTTTTATTGTTTTATCAGCCTTTTTTCTTATCGTCTATTATTTTTTTCCTCATCGCGACCTTCTCAAATATTTCCTCCACTTTTTCAAGCAGCCTTGCCGGTGAAAAAGGTTTGACCACATAAGCGTCAGCCCCTGACTTAAAACCTTTTTCTATATCGGTTATCTGCCCCTTTGCGGTAAGAAGCACTATGGGAATCGACGCGGTAATTTTGTCCTGTTTAAGTTTTTTACACGCCTCAAGCCCGTCCATTTCCGGCATCATAACATCGAGAATTATCATATCGGGCTTTATCTTATTTACCTGCTCAATGGCCTCTTTCCCGTTCGAAGCGGAAAATACGCTGTAATTGTCAGAAAGTGTATCCTGCAGCGCGGAAAGAATAAACGGCTCATCATCCGCAACAACCAACCTTTTTTTGTCAGCCATGTTAAATCCTCCTTTACTTATGTTTTGTTTTTGGTATATAAAAAATAAATTCGCTTCCCTTTCCTTCCTCGCTCCTCGCATCTATACTTCCGTTATGCAGCTCGATTATATACTTAACAATAGGAAGCCCTATTCCGGTCCCCCCGATTTTCGCGACCGCCTCGTTTTCAACCCTGTAAAACTTATCAAAAATATGCGCCATGTCTTCCTTTGATATCCCAAGCCCTTCGTCTTTTACCGAGACGCGGATTTTTTTGTCGCCTTCCTCCATGTTTACATATACATTACCGCCGTCCGGCGAATACTTTATGGCGTTTGACAACAGGTTTGTCATAACCTGTATCATTTTATTTTTATCAATTAACATTTTCTCACTTTTTTCGGGAATTGTCAAAACAATTTTATGTTTTGACGAGGAGCCTTTATACGTATCATACACATTCCTTAAAAGCTCCGTGAAATCCATTTCCTCAAGAGTCAGGGAAAGGCCTTTCCCGGACTCTATCCTGGAAAGGTCCAGTAAATCGCCTATAAGCGCGCCGAGCCTCTGGGTTTCCTTGTTTATGATATCAGCGTAACTTTTTACCTTGTCAGGGTCCATGGCCCTCAGCATCATAAGCTCGCTGTAGGCCTGGATGGGCGTTAAAGGTGTCCTGAGCTCATGGGATACCATATTTAAAAACTCCGATTTCATTTTATCGAGCTCCTTGATTTCCGTTACGTCCCTGAATACCGCGACGCTCCCCGCAGCCTCCCCTTTTTCGTCGAGTATAGGGGTAAAAACAGCGGCAAAAATATGTTCCTTGTTCCCGAGCTCGAATTTAACTTCGTCCTTCAGTATATTTTTCTCGGAAAGCACCATCTCGAAATTGGACGTTATATCGCGGTTTTCAATACATTTTCTCAAGTCTATGCCGAAAACGTCCTTTATGCCCTTATTGAATATTCTCTCCGCCACCCTGTTGAGCATAACCACCTGGCTGTCCTTGTTTATGGCCAGAACAGAATCTTCCATTGACTGGACTATCGACTCAATCCTTAATTTTTCTATTGACAGGTTCACATTTGCTTCTTTCAGTTCCTTATTAAGCTGCTCCGCCCTTTCCTCCAGGTGCTCGTAAAGGTTCGCGTTTTCTATGGCGATGGCCGCCTGCGATGCCAGCGCTTCCAAAAATTTTATCTCGCTTTTGGAAAAGGTATCCCTGCCGATTTTATTAAGTACCTGCACCACGCCTATAATCTGGTTCCTGACTTTTAAGGGAACGCATATAACCGACCTTGTAATGAACTGCGTCTGCGCGTCCACCCTTTTCGCGAACCTCGGGTCCTTCTGGACATCGGGCACCAGCAGCGACTCGCCGGTATAGGCCACCCACCCGGCTATTCCTTCTCCCATTTTAAGCCTTATTTTCTTTACTTCGCTTTCCTTGGGGCCCGTGGCTATCTCAAAATAAAGCTCGTTTTTTTCATGGTCTATCAAAAATACAGAAGACGCCTCCGCCTGCATAACCTTTTCAGCCGACTGCATTATTATTTTAAGAAGCTCTTCGAGGTTCCTGGTTGAATTAATTATTATGCTGGCCTCCATAAGGGCGCTCATTTTCGCTATCTCTTCCTCTTTTTGTTTATTTGCCAGCTGTGTTATATATTCCTGTACCGAAAGCTCTATTACAATATTAAAAAGGTCTACTATAAGATCGGAAAAGTTAATCAGTTTTTCCTCGGAAAAAACCTGCTGGTTCCCGTAGGCCGCCAAAAGTTCGTCGTAATCAACCTCTATTTCCCTGGCCAGCTCAAGGACCTTTTTCTTATCCGACTGCCTTTCCCTGACCCCCACAAATATATTGAACTTTTTCCCGTAAAAATAAGTGGTGGCGCAGTAATAATCACAATCCGCGTACAGCCTTACAAATTTTTCCTTTTTATCAATTTTTTTATGTCAACATCCGCCAGCTTACGCCCTTTTTCAGTGGAAGTTATTACAGAATACAGGTCGGAAAAATTGGACTCAGGAGTATTTATTTTCCCGTCTTCGCTTATAACCTTTATGCCTATTCCGAGGTCTTTCGCGAATTTATACTGAATGCCTTCCCACACCCGGATATTAAAAAGTTTTGAGGAATCTACTATTGCTTCGTCGTGCGGCTGAATTTCTTCGGTCATTAACTTCCCCTTTTGCTTTTTTTACGCCTCTTTCCTTTCTTCTTCGCGGCGATCCATTTTTCCAGGACCGCGGCCCATTCCTTTACTCCCCCGCCGGTTTTGGCGGACATTTCCAGTACCTTCAGTTTTGGGTTGACCTTTTTGGCGTTTTTTATTAAATTTTTCATGCTGAAATCGATATACGGAAAAAGGTCCGATTTATTCACTATTAAAAGGTCGGCAATCCTGAACATTAAGGGGTACTTAAGCGGTTTTTCCTCCCCTTCTGTGGCGGATAAAATAACGACCTTTTTATCTTCCCCGAGGAAAAAATCAGCCGGGCATATAAGGTTGCCCACGTTTTCTATAATTACCAGGTCAAACGGCCCCGCCGCCTTTTTCCTTAATTTTTTTAACGCTTCCGCTATCATCGATGCATCAAGGTGGCACGCCCCGCCGAAATTTTCGGTTTTTATCTGGTGAACCGCCCTGCTGTATTTTTTCAGCCTTTGCGCGTCTTTTGAAGTGGCTACATCCCCCTCAATAATTCCGGCCTTTAATTTTTTACCTGCCCCGGCCAGGGTTTTTTCGAGTATAGTCGTTTTTCCCGCCCCCGGCGAACTCATTATATTGACACATAAAGATTTTTCCATGGCCTTCGCGTTTTCAGCCGCGGCACGTTCATTTTTACTCATTATGTTTTTAAAAACTTTGACTTCTGCCATATCATTCACTCCATTTCTATAGATTGGATTATCATCTCGCGGCCCCGGATTATTTTTACCGCGACGTTCCCGCATTCCGGGCATATGTAATTAAAATCCTTTACCCTGAATTCGCGCGAGCATTTGCCGCATTTCGCCACCAGTTTTACTATTTTGGCCTCTATTTCAGAGCCTTCCATGGCCGTATCTTTTGTAACCGCCTCATAAGCGAATTTGAGGGCTTCCGGCACAATTGATGTCAGCTCACCCGCGGATATTTTGACTTTATCAACTTTCTCGCAGTTATTCTCTTTCATCTTTTCAAGGACTATATCGCGTATTTCCTCGGCAATAGCGGCTTCATGCATAACTTTTCTCCGGTTAAAATCCGTCATTTTCGCGCCCCGCCGCTTAAACAGCGGTTTTATAAATGGTGGGCCGGGCCGGACTCGAACCGGCGACTTCCATCCTGTGAAAATGGCACTCTAACCAACTGAGTTACCAGCCCTGTGAAAAACACCGGATTTCCTTTATACTTAATTTTACTACTTAAAAAATCAAACTTCAATAAAAATTTTAATCGTCCCGTAATACCTCAGTTTCGGTAGGGGTATTATGGCTTTTGTAACCGCAGCCTTTACTTGTCAGCCGACCTGT
>CAZHOD010000088.1:0-7048 GCA_964534075.1 uncultured Spirochaetia bacterium | reverse complement strand
TGTATGAGTCAATCTTGCCCTCGGTCGAGGTTCCCGCGAAAAGCCGCCCCTTAAATTTCTTGAGGCAGTGTATCCTGGCCTCACCGCTGTTAAAAGAAAGGCTCCAGCTTTTACCGTCCAGGCTCTCGTAAATCCCCCCGTTGGCGTTTGTTCCGCAGAAAAGTTTGGGCGTCCCAAGGTCATTGAACTCCTTCATGCAGTATACCTGGGGTGTATAATCTCCCAAATCCGCGTCCTCGCTCGACCTTGTCCTTCCGACCGGCGGGTTAAAATAAGGCGAGAAAACATTAGCAATATTAATTGTTTCCCAGGCCCCCTCGTCCCCGGTGGCCGTCCTTATAACGGAATCCTTGTTTGTCGAGGAATAAAGGTAACCGTTGAACTCCTCAAAATCATATACTATGGGCGCCAGTTTATTCTCAAAAACAGGTATAAAGGACTCTTTTGGCACATACCGCAGGTAAAGCGGGATGGCCGCCTTTACATTCCTTAAAACCTCCCTGTCGTTCTTTCCGCCTACGACAAGGCCGGGCAGCTCCCTGCATACCCCTATATATTTATTCTCATCCTGTTTTATGCTGACCTCAAAATCTATGCTGAACTGTTTCTTTTTTTCCTTCATTTTACCTCAAATCCTTTAACTTCCGGGCGCGCCGGGCCCGGCCTCATTTTTGTTTCAGCCTTGTTATGAGCGCTGTTTCATCGCAGTCCGGGAACTTGGGGCAGTTAAGGCAGTCTTCCCATATCTTATGCGGAAGCTTTTTCTTGGAAATAATCTTAAAACCCTTCCCCAGAAAATAATCCGGTATACCCGTAAGCACAAAAACCTTTTTTATCCCCATCCCGCGGGCTTCCCGCATGGCAGCGTTAAAGAGCCTGTTGCCAAGCCCCAGCCCCCTGTAATTTTTATCGACAACAAAAGACCTTATCTCCGCGAGGTCCTCCCAGTATATACGCAGCGCAATAAAACCCACCGGCCGGCTTTTTCCCTCTATAATAAAATAATCCCTTATCCGGCCGTAAATCTCCGGTAAATTTCTTATCACGAGATCCACTTCCCGGGAATATTTCTTTACCATACCGTGAATGTACCCGGCGTCCTTTACCCCGGCTTTTTTGACCTTAAAAGAACTTTTATTTTTCATTCCCCGCCTTGAGCCCTTCGTTTTTTACAAATTCCACCCCGGAGTCAAAAGCGTATATATTCTTTTCCAGCATATCATCCGGTTTGTTTTTCAGCATTTTTCCCATAACCTTGTACGCGCTCTCTTTTTTGAATATGCCTTTTTTCGCCAAATAACATCCGGCCATAACAATATTCATGGACCTCATGAAACGCATTTTTCTCGCCATTTCACTGGCAGGCACCCTAACCCTTCCGGCGCATTTAATATTTTTTTCCGGGACAAGCGAAGAATTTTCAAACACGAATGTCTTTTCACCTGCCTTTGGCAGGTAAATATCGGACGCTCTTCTGTCAAACAAAATAAGCGAACCGGGCATGTCGACAACCGGGGAGTATATTTCGGATTCGGATATAATAACGTCGCAGAAAGAAAAACCGCCCCTTTTTTCCGCTCCGTAAGAAGGCAGCCATGTTACGTTTTTGCCCTCAAAAGTACCTATCTGCGCGAGCATTACGCCCAGGGTCAAAACTCCCTGGCCTCCGCTTCCGGCTATCGTGATTTCCTCGTTCATTTTTCCTCCTCGACATCAAAATCGCGGCTGTTTGTTTTGTTTTCAGTTTTCATTTTTCAGCCTTCAGTTTTCAGTTTTAAGTTTTAAGCTTCAGGCCGTGTCTTTCACTTTCCCTAAAGGAAAATATTCCGCTATCTGCTCGTCTATCATTTTATTCGCGTCTGCGGGTTCCTTCCTCCAGTTCGCGGGGCATGAAGATAAAACCTCTATCATGGAAAAACCCACATTTGTCATCTGGTTAATGAGCCCTTTTTTAATGGCTTTTTTCGCCTTAATAACAGAGGCCGCGTCAGTAACTTTTACTCTTTCAAGATATTTCGCCCCCTGCAGCGGCGATAAAAGCTCGAGCATCTTTATGGGGTAACCGTAATTTTTCACGTCCCTTCCGTACGGGGATGTTGTTGTTACCTGTTCTATAAGAGTGGTCGGGGCAAGCTGCCCGCCCGTCATCCCGTAATTCGTGTTGTTTATAAAAATAACCGTGATATTTTCCCCTCGGTTGGCTGTCTGCACTGTCTCAGCCATTCCGATGGACGCAAGGTCTCCGTCACCCTGGTATGAAAACACAACATTTTCCGGCCTCACCCTTTTTATAGCCGTGGCGACAACCGGAGTCCTCCCGTGAGGGGCCTCGCTCACGTCAAAATCCCAGAAATCATAGGCAAAAACCGCGCAGCCCACAGGCGCCACCCCGACTGTTTTTTCGCGTATTTCAAGCTCGTCCACTATCTCGGCGACAAGCTTGTGTACCGTGGAATGGCCGCACCCCGGGCAGTATGAAAAAGGCTTGTCCGTAAGTGACTTTGGTTTTTTATATACGTATTTTTCTTTCTGCATCACTTCACCTTCTTTTTTATGAAATCGCTTATCTCACCGGACGTCGGGACCCCGCCTCCCGGCCTTCCCATAAATTCAATCTTTGACCGGTCATTAACCGCGATTTTAACGTCGTCCAGCATCTGCCCCATGTTCATCTCAAAAACAAATACTTTTTTCACTTTTTCAGCCGCCTTATTAAGCTCCGCGTAAGGGAACGGCCACAGGGTCACCGGCCTGAAGAGGCCCGCCCTGAGGCCATCCAGCTTATTTAACGCGCACTTTGTTGTCCTTGCCACAGTGCCGAAAGCCACCACAAGGCAATCCGTATCCTCTTTTATATTATATTCCTCGAGCCTTGTTTCGTTCTTTTTTATTTTCTCGTATTTTTCGCCGAGCTTTTTATTGTGCTCTTCGAGCGCCCCGGGTTTCATCAAAAGCGAAACTATCCTTTGCCCCCTCCTGTTTTTCGCGCCGGTTAATGCCCATTTTTTTTCGGGGTCCGGGTATTCCGGCTTCCGCCCCCTGTTCAGTGTAATATTTTCCATCATCTGCCCCATAAGGCCGTCAGTTAAAATAATTACCGGCGTCCTGTATTTATCCGCCAGGTCAAAGGCCTCAAAAGTAAAATCATACATCTCCTGGAGATTATGCGGGGCCAGGACTATTGTGTGGTAATCGCCGTGCCCGGGTTTGACTGCCTGGAAATAATCCGCCTGCGAGGGAGCGATATTGCCGAGGCCCGGCCCTCCCCTTTCGACATTGACAATTACGCCGGGCAGTTCACAGCCCGCCATGTACGATATCCCTTCCTGCATAAGGGATATGCCCGGGGAAGACGAAGTCGTAACCGCCCTCGCTCCGGCCGCTGACGCGCCTAAAACCATGTTAATTGAAATAAGTTCGCTCTCTCCCTGTATAAAAGTGCCGCCGGCCTCTTTCATCCTTACAGACATATATTCCGGTATCTGGTTCTGGGGTGTTATGGGGTAGCCGGCGTAAAACCTGCATCCCGCGTCTATTATAGCCTCCACAACGGCGTGATTTCCCTTTATCAATACGCTTTCTTTTACTTTTGTCATTTTTCCGGCACCTCGATAATCTCAAACACTTCAATGGCCGCTTCAGGGCATGCTATGGCGCAGAGTTTACAGGCATTACAGCCTTTTGTTTCGTCGAATTCCGCGGCTACATAACCGGTTTTATTGACTGTATCCCCCATTTTTATGCATTCTTTTCCGCATTCATTTACGCAAAGGCCGCAGCCCTTGCACCTTTCATCATTAATTTTAATCTTTCCTTTTTTCATAATTTTTCTCCGAAAAATATGATATTACAGCGCTGTAATCCCGCCGAACCGGGGAAAAGCACTATCTTTCCTGTTTTCTTTTGGGATTTATAATTATATAGGATATTATTATATTTTACAAGTGGGAAAAATTTGAAAAAAAACCGGGGTTTGGAGTTCCCGGTTTTTCAGAGGTTTTCCAAAACAGCATTCAGTACCCGGATTTAAGGTCCATCTGACTGCTTCGTTTTCTGCCTTCCGGATGCATATCCCCCCCCTCTGTCTCAAAAAACATGCGCCCCGGGCCGTCAGCCGGCTCGTACTGTTTGAATATAGCAGCCTCATACAGTATAAGGTTGTGATGCTCCGTGTCAAATTTGATTTTTTTGGGGTTCTTGCTGTCCGCTATGGCTTTGCTTTCCTCGAAATATTTGGCCTCACAGGTTGGTATGAGCGGAATGCCCATGCCGTCCGCGAAACCGGCTTCAAAATAAATATTGTGGTTGTTGCCGGCAGTAAAGAAACTACAGAAACTTCGACCGCTGATCCAATCCTGCAAATCAGTGTTTTTTTATATTTCTTTTAATTTTTCCGCATATCTGTATGATATGAGCCGGCCGCTTACGGTTTCCTTCCGGCCCTCGACTTCTTCGTGTGTCTTGTCGGAAAGCTGTTTTGAGCTAAGCGGTGTCAGTTTTTCGCATATCCTTAAAATCAACGCCGCCTCTATTCCTGAAAATACGGATTCGTCAGGCGCCTGCGCAGCGGTATATAAATGTCCTTCGCCGTTATCATAAGGCACGATCTGCATGCTTATCATTTTAGCGTTCATCATGTATGAAAGTACATCATGATAATCATTTGGCACCGGCCCATAAGTTAAGAATCAGTCAACAGTTACTTTTTTAGCGCGCAGCTTTTCCTGCCGCCACCCATATTTGAGGAGAGATGATATCTGTATTTATTCATATTCACGCCTCTTTCCTAATAGTATTTATAGAAAAAAGCCACCCATCCTGGATATGTTTTATTTCCCGCAAGCTACAAAGGCAGGCTCAACCCTGAAGCGTGGTTTTGTCCTGTTGATAATATGTAATTAATGACCCATATTTTAAACAAATCCTTTGCTTTGCATAAATTTGCAATGCTGCTGCAAATTTATTCTTGACATTTTTTTCCTGCGCAATTATACTTAAACCATGAAAAAAATATATATTCCACGCGATCTGGAGCAGCGCATTAAAAGATTGTCAAAATCATTTTCCGCCATTGCCCTGACCGGCCCCAGGCAATCCGGAAAAACAACGCTGTTACAACACGCTTTCCCTGATTATACTTTCTGCAGCCTTGACGATACACTCGTCCGCTCAAAGGCCATAAGCGACCCGGAAACATTTTTAAACATGTTTCCCGATCCTGTCATAATAGATGAGATCCAGTACGCGCCTGACATCCTGTCACACATAAAAATGCGCATCGATGACAATCCGGGACAAAAAGGCAAGTATATCCTGACCGGTTCCCAGCAATTTCTCATGATAAAAGGCATGTCTGAAACTCTCGCCGGCCGCATCGCCCTGATAAATGCCTACCCCCTGTCGGCTTCTGAATTGTCCGGATTTAAAAAATTTAAAACCGGATATAAATTATTTGAGTATGCCTGCCTGACCGGCACCTATCCCGAACCGGCTGTACGGGATGATATGCCCATGAAGGACTGGTACGCGGCATACTTGAGCTCCTACATAGAACGCGACGCAAAAACGCTGTACAACATCGGCAGCCTGACCTCATTTGACAATTTTGTGCGGATTCTCGCGGCCAGGCCGTGCCAGATGCTGAACTTAAGCTCGCTTGCGGCCGATACCCAGGTCTCCGTAAACACGATAAAAAGCTGGATATCCATACTGCAGGCCAGCGGCATCATATACCTGCTGTACCCGTATTTTTCAAACACCAGGACTCAGCTCGTCAAGACGCCTAAGGTATATTTTACCGATACGGGACTAATTTCACGCCTGAACAGGGTGGACACCGCGGGCGATGTAATGAGCGGCAACATCTCCGGCCTGCTGTTTGAAAATTTTGTCGTTATAGAAGTATTAAAAGCTCTTAACAACGCGGGATCGTACGATAAAATCTATTATTTCCGTACTTCAAAGGGCATTGAAGTCGACCTTCTCATTGAGCGCGGCAAGTCCCTGGTGCCCGTGGAAATAAAGGCAACACGCACCCCTCCAAATTCATCGGCTGAACAGGCTGCTGCCGCAAATAAAATACTAAAAGGCAGGCTGCTTCCCGGTTATATCGCGTGCTTGAGGGAAGGCATTTTTCCGGTATCAAAAGAAATATCTTCTGCCGGCATATTTGAGCTGCTCGCCGCAGTCAGCAGCCGGGGATAATTAAAGAAGGGCCTGGCTCGGAACGGGGCGCTGCCAGGGCGCGTTTGACTACCCGAAAGTGATACAAATACCCGCCAGGAAATTAGGTGCCGGCGTGGAAACGATAAGTAAGAAAGGCCCCGGGATCGGGATAGTATTCACAAGAGTTAGACACATAACTGTACCACGCCAAAGCGTTTGAAATAACGGTAATTTGGGCAAATAATTCCGGTTTCTACGCTAAGCCCCGAAGAAAGCAAGATTCGGCGCAACTTGCGCGCGAAAAACACAAAGGTTCGTATCCATGCGTGGGATTTCGACCGAAGCGAACGAAACAGGCTCTTGAGATATGCCGCCAAAAGCAAGGCGCAAAAAGAAAACGCTATATAATTGACCCATTGTGATATAACTTTTTGGCTCCATGCATTTTCTTACCACTTTTGGGCAGGGGCGATCCGTCAAGAATCAATATGCCGCAAGGATCGAAGAACATTTTTTTTGATAGGCTATTGAGCAGGGTTGAAAAAATAGTTTTTCCATGTGTTTTATGAAGGAAGCGGTTGAATCGGCGCTGTACGAAAGAAAGCCCGCCTTGGGCAGGGAAGGAGATTTCAGAGGTGGCCTTTGCGTAATTTTTGTCCGATACCAAGCAACACCATGGTAAAATCCATGCCCATAGCTGTGAGTTTGTCTTTAAAGCCCGGCGATTCCAGCATCTTGCTTACACCTTCCAGTTCTTGCGGGGTAAGCAACTCCTCAGTTATGGTTGCGCATTTTCGCACTTGTAGGCGCAACCTTTCAGGTTGCGGCAGTTAAAGGCACGCAGCCATCAACCTTCGCTAAAGCTTCCACCTCCGCCTTTCAG
>CAZHOD010000087.1:0-7138 GCA_964534075.1 uncultured Spirochaetia bacterium | reverse complement strand
CGCAGCCTTTCATGTCGAAGCTTAAAGTTTAAAGGTGAAAATTGAAAACTAAAACAACGGGTAACCGCAGCCTTTACTTGTCAGCCGGCCTGTCCGCAGTAGTTTTAACGAAGGCGGAAGCTTCCTGTCAGCCGGCTTGTCCTCCGGCTTGTCAGCCGTAGCTCGCTTGTCCGCCGAAGTCTTGACGCAGTCGGAAAGAGCGAAGGATGAAGCCTGAAAGGCGTAGGGGGAAGCTTTACCGAAGGTTGATGGCGCAGGTTGATGGCTGCGTGCCTTTAACTACCGCAACCTAAAAGGTTGCGCCTACAAAGACCGAAATGCACCACCATAACTGAGGCGTTACCATTGCAATAAGGCATAATCCTAAAGCATAAATAAAAAAACAAACAGTCAGCAATCGACCGGCAATTCTTTTGTTGAACATTTTTTAATAAACCACGCAGCCGTAAAGGACGCGGCTTCAAAATCCCGGGTCATTCGCGAAAATACAGGTGATTAAAGGTAAATAAATACACCTGTTAAAAAGTATATTTCACTCTGCGAGTATTCGTTGATATCTTCGCTCAAAGGGCTTCTTGAAGTGGATTCGTACCTCAATGCCGCGTTTAATCTCACCTCCCCGAAATCATACCCCCCGCCCGCGCTTATGCCTATAATAGACAGGCCGGGGTTATCTTCCGTTCCGTACGGAGTGGTCGTAACCGTACTTCCCGAATCCGTTTCATAAGTTGTCCCTCCGCCCGAATAATCCACTCCTGCCCTGACGGCAATGTCTTTACTGAGTTTGTACTCACCGCCGGCGCGCGCCCCCCAGAAAGAAGTTTCTTCTTTTGAGCCTGTATCCCCTTCGGACGAATTCATCCCGGTGTTTCTTATGAAAAACTCGACCGGAACCAATAGGTTATCTATAAAATCCAGGGCACACCCTATTGTCAGGCCAAAAAGATTTTGTGTTATAATTGTTGCGGCCGTATCATCAGCACTGTCATACTGCTCAATCGATATATTACGGTAATCAGCGGCTGAACCCAAAATAACAGGCCCGAAATACCGCCTCGCCCTGCTGGAAAACTCGATTCCGCCTCCGTTTTTGTATGCCCCGTATTTATCCGTAACCGTTGTCCCTATTACGCTTCCCCCGGAATCGGTTATTGTCGTTTCACTTTCCCTCGTGCCGCTCATGCCGGCGATTACATTCGCCTTAAGCGCGGCTTCTGTTTTTCCGGATTTAACTTCAGCTCCCGCCATTATGTCGAACCCGCCCATAGAAATATTTGTTTCGGTTTCGGAGATATTTCCGCCGGCTTCCTGAACCGATTTGATATTTACGCTGTACCTGTCAAGGGGATAGGATTCCTCGAACATGGCCGTAAAAGAATTTGGGTTTTCAGAAAAAGCGGAAAAATAAAAAGGAGCACCGCCGCCTTTTACCCCGAATCCGAGTGAAAAACCAAGGTCATATTCCATAAACCCGGTTTTATACATTCCGCTCAAAAAATACAAGGGTTTTGACAGGCTGATGTTTTCTTCCCGCGAAAAACCGGTCCCTGTATCCGGTATATTATAATCCAGGCTCCCGCTGTCATATCCGAGCATAAAGCCGGCGCTTATATCCCTGTTTACCCTGTACATAACTCCGGCCTCTCCGGAAAAAACTCCCGGCGAACCTTCCCCGTTTGTGGATGTCGAATCCAGAGAAGAACTAACCGTATAATCTATGGAAACCGGCTGGGTAAACACAACCGGTTTCACCGCAACAGCCAGGTCTTTGTTTATCCAGCAAACACTCGAAATTCCGGGCCCTCCCGCCGCGCTAAGGCCGAACCCGGTAGACGAAAGATTTGTGGTTGTTGTTGACGTAAAACCCATAATATCCGTTTCGCTTTCCGTTGTCACCCCAAAATTATAAATTCCCGGCTCGGCGTATATTACATTTTTTCGCGGCCTCGAAACCAGCGCGGCCGTAAATCCCGCCTCATAAAGGTCATTGGCGTTCGAGGCGTCAGGCAAACAAACCTGCGGTTTTCCCATGCCGTAAACTCTCGCGGTTCCGCCTTTCCACACGTAATCTCCCTTTCCTTTTTTTTCATTTTGTCCGGTACTGCGCATTTTTCGCGCGTAGGAAAGGTATTTTTTGTTTTTGGTCAGTTCATAAATCCTTTCGAAATATTCGGCAGCCCTTTCTTTGTATCCTGATTTCATGTAGGCAAAAGCGCAGTATTTCATGACAGGTAAATTGCGGGGATTTTTTTTTAACACTGCGCTGTAATATCTTATGGCTTTTTTATACCGGCCTTTTGAGTAATAATAATTCCCGTATTTTATATAATTTTTCGAAGCGGCCGCGGCTTCAGCCGCGAATAATAAAACAACGGCAAAACCCAGAAGTTTTTTCATTTTACCCCCCCCTTCCTCTCCCGGTTTTTTCCCGGCATCCGCCGGATAGTCCTTGTCTTTTTCTGTTTCTTCCCCGCCGGCAATACTTTCCCCCTGTTTATCACCCGGCTTTTTAACGGGCATGGCCTTCTTTATAAAAACAACAAAAAACATTATGGAAACAAACCCCGCGCCGAAACCAATATAAGATACTATCTCATTAAGCATGCCTGTCAGAATAAAACTCAACACCCCGAAAAAAACCGTTAAAAAAAGAAATATTATATTTTTCATCTGTCCTCCGGTTTTATCCGCGCGGGAAATATCCCGGGTTTAAGAGTTCCCCGCGTTTTTTCCCGTCTCCATTGTATACGCCCGGTGCACCATCCTCGCGGCCATATCATAACCCAGCCCTGTCTGCAGCGGGTTCGTGGCAATAAAGTAAACAACCGCGCACCCGGCAGCGGCCCACCAGTTTTTTGTAAACAGGAAAAATATTATACCCGCGAAAATCAGCAGGTTGACAAAAGAAAAAATATTGAAAATCACCAGCCTCTTTTTCCCTTCTTTTGAAGCGGCGAGAATTTTTTTCCCGTACCTGCTCATTGTCATGCCCGCCATAACCCTGTAAAGTGATTTGTCCTGTGCCGCCATTTTATGTATTATTGATTTTATCTCGGGCAGGGTTTTCCCCGAAAGCCGGCCCGCGAGTTCTCCCCCCAGCTGTTTTTCTATAAATTCTTTTTCCTCTTTCATGTATGCTTATTTATCCCCGCCGTCTTTTATTTTTCCCGCGGACATCTCTCTGCTCAAAAACATGGAACCGTCTTTTTCCGGATCCTCCTCCTGCGGGTTAACCTCCCCCTGCATCCGGATTATAACCCCCTCTTTTGAAAAATCCAGCGCGTCTTTCAGTTCTTTAATAAGTTTTTTTACTTTTTCCTGGGTTAAATATAGATTGGGCGTTTCGGGAAGGCTGAGCATTTCAGTGGGTTTAAGCACAAACATATCAACCTCGAGGTTGACTATGGAACGGTCTATTTTTTCGCTTTCTTCGATATTTTTCGGCCTCGCCAAAATAATTCCTCCTTTATTTTGATACATTTTAATTATAAATTAAAACAGGTAAAATTTCAATAGATTTAAAAGAGTTATATCATAAATGCATATATAAATGAAACACCGAACGCCCCTATAATACTGTTTAAAAACTCGACAAATAAAAGTTTCCCCGGATAGGTAGTGTGTACGGCCATTTTTATTGTCCTGGGTATTGTTTTTATAGCCGTTATTATCAGCCCGAACTGGAGCGCCTGGGTGAAAAGGTCCGGCGACAACGAAATTTTAACAACGGAAAAAACAAGGGCGAACAGAAAACACTGAACAAAAATATAAACGGATTCCGCGATGATGTAATTTTTCGGGCTGCTCCATTTTTTTACGGAAGCGGCCTTTTCCGCCCGCTTATAAACTCTTTTTACGGGCGGGTAAGCGTAAAGGATCCCTCCTGCTATTATCCAGGCCAGCGCGGCTATAATCGAAGCGCCGAGAATGTCCATGCTACCCCCGCTGTTATGCGCGTTATAAACAGCGCAATTTTACTTCCATACTAATTATACTTTATTTTTCCTGATTTTCAAAGGTGAAATTACAAAAAGGTTTTAAAAAAGATTTTACAACACGAAATACGCATATTTCCATAAAAATCCCCCGCGGAAAATTTTAAGGATTTCATTTTCCTAAATACTTTAATTATTACCCATAAGTATAAATCAGGGCAGTACGTACAGCCGCTGCATCCCCCTCTCCGGGAAACTGTAACAGCAAAAATACCCGCTGTAACAGTTTCCATCCTCTCACCCGTCAGGGGAGAGGATATCGTTTTTTCATCAGTTTTTGTTAACCTGCCTCCCATCACCACAATTTCAGTAACAGACAGGCACCATTTTTGCGGTGACAACTGCGGGATGGTATAAGCCATCCGGCATGATCCGGACATTTCTGAAGGTACTTACCGGGAATATTATTTAATATTTGTAGGTGATGTTACAAAAGAGGTGGAAAGTCGTGGTATAATAATCCTCGTTTTTTAAATGGGCGTTATAATCATCGAACAAATTGTACAAATTAATATCCAGCAGCAAATCTTCTGATATGTTTATGCCGACACCCGCAAACGAATCATCGAAAAGAAATAAGAAAAACGCTGCCTGATAAGAGGTTTTTGAATACGGAGACACAACAGAATCAGTATTATCTTTTTCCTCATCCTTTGTTTTTTTATACAAAAAATTAAAAATATTGGATTTAAACCTTAATTTTATCCAATCAGTTAAAAGAGGCATTTCTATTCCCAGGCGAGCAGAAATATTATCAGAAACACGGCCTGTCAGGGATATGGTATCTTCCGGCATATTATATGTTTTTTGAGTATAATTAATTGTCCACTCATTAATTATTTCAGCAACATAGGTTACGTCATCTTTTAGAAGTATCAGGGAGACCCCGGTTTTGTTCAATAATTCCTGTGTACCCATAAACTGATTTTCTATATATCCCGGAGGAGAGTCATAGACAGTTTCTTCCTCTGAATATGCCAGAGCGTTAATCCCTCTTATAAAATTATTTTCGTTTAATTTGTGTTCGGCAAGCAATGAAATATTATATCTGTAATTGGTAAAATTCTTTAAATTATCCGCGGCGTCAAAAACGACGCCCCAGCCGCCGGAATCATTTTTTATGTTGAAACCAAGAGAAACCTCATGCATGGAATGAGAGTAGAAAGGATTGTCTATTGCTGCTTCCAGCTTAACTCCGGAAGAAATATTTTCGGTTAAATCAATGCCGGTGAAAAATGAGACTTTGTATATCCCGCTCTTCCAATAATAATAATTTTCGTATCTTGTCGCGGAATCAATATACTCCGAAGAATAAGCGCCTGACAGCATTAAACCCATATTTATTAATTCGAAATCATGAAAAGATGCCAGGTCTATATTGGAATAAATTTTTTTGTTAATTGACGACACCGAGGAAACATTTTCCTGTACCCGGTAATGTATATAAGTGTTGTTAAAAACAAAATTTCTGTTTATATTATTAATTGCGGAAGGATTTGTTATAATATCAACATATTTATCCGGTACCAGCCAGTCACTTCCCAGTTGGAGAACCCGCAACCGGGAAGAAAATACAGGCAATATTAAAAAAATAAACAGTGTCATGATAATTACGCGTTTTAATAAATTCATGCTAAATTCTCCTTTTTGTTGAATTCAACAAAATTTTTAAAGTCAAAATTCCGAATCGGGGATTGATTTGTTGAGTTTGACGTCAGTATAATTGATTGTGTTCGTTATTTCGTTTTTTTCGGCAATCAGTTTTTCGGTTATTTTAGCCGGGAAATATGTGTTCTTTATTTTTATATATTTGTCGACAGTAATATGATAATACTTTTTACCTAAAACACTGTAAAATTTAATTTCTTCGGCCCTCTTGTTTTTTACTGCAATCCGAATCTGCGGATACCTGAGTTTCTGCCCCTTTTTAATAGCTATTATTTCTTCCCGGCCCCTTTTAATTCTTTCGTCTTTTTTAGTCAGAAAAATATTATAGTCTTTCAGAAAATTTTCCATATCAAACAGTACTTCAGGATAAAGATTTTTACCTGCTTTCTTTTCCGGGATTGCTTCGCTTAAAGGAGCGAGTGTGTTTTTGTTAAGGTTTATAATTTTTTTCTTATCGGGTTTTTTTATAAGAATTCTTTTTACTGTTCTTTTTTCAATGAATTTATCATCTTTTTTTATATGATTTTTTCTGCTCATGTCAAAAAGGGTGTCAAGGGTACTTATATTGGCGTTATTTTTATATACTTTTTCAATTATTTTTTCCGCGTCTTTAGCAAATAACGAAACGAATATCGATAAAACTAAAACAATCAGCAAAAACCTTTTCATTTTTTCACCTTCCTATCGAATGACAGCTATTTTTTTTGTTATTATTTTATCTTCGGTTATAACTTTAAGCAGATAAATTCCGTTCGATGCCGGCATACCGCGCTTGTTATCCCCTTTCCATTCAATCCGGTTAACTCCGGGCCGCGCTTCGGCCGATGTTAGTTGTTTTTCCCGGATTATTTTTCCTTGTATATTGTATATTATCAGACTTACGTTTTTCTGTTTTGCCAGTGAAAATCTTATTGTGGTTTCACCTTTACAGGGGTTGGGATAATTGAAAACATTACTGCTGTCCAGAATTTCATAAAAAACAGGCGTTTGCGTATCTTCGGGCAATTTCGATGATCCGACTTCTCCGGGTTCTGTGCCCCATACTTTATTGCCATTTATATAAACCGTCACTTTATCCCACTCAGTATAATCGACGTAATTAACATAGCTGTAATCGTCTGACTGGTCGTAATTACTCCAGTCGTTTTTGTTGAATCTTGCCTGCGTTTCAAGATAATCATCATGGCCACTCCCAAGGCTTCCCGCTCCTGAATCGAAAGTTATCTTAAAATACCTGTCCTGGTTATCGCCGAAACTTCCCGCGATTATTGTAGCATTTGTATAACTTCCTATATCCGTGCCGCTTCTGCCGGCGTAATCGATGTATGTTTGTTCAGCCTGATTGGTACCCTCAAACTGGTACCAGTACCTTATTTCCATACCGCTTAAATTAATTGAACTATCGCCGTTATTATATATTTGGCTCTTCGGGGTTTTGAGTGGGTGAATTTTGCCGTTTTAACGCCGAAATTTAA
>CAZHOD010000086.1:0-7150 GCA_964534075.1 uncultured Spirochaetia bacterium | reverse complement strand
AAGGTTGATGGCTGCGTGCCTTTAACTACCGCAACCTGAAAGGTTGCGCCTACAAGTGCGAAACGCGCCACCATAACTGAGGCGTTACCATTGATTATCAAACAATATTCTTAATTAATTATTCTGTTAAATGAAATTATAGCAAACAAATCTGAAAAAGCCTTTATCAAAAGCAGCAAAAATCTATTTTTTTCTTTGTTTACAGGGGTTTTTGGCGTTTGTTCAAACTTTTTTTTTGCCTTTATTTAAGTGTTGCTTTAAAATTGACATTTTTTGCTTTTTATGTATAATATATATATGTACGCGTGTTTGAGCTTTAAAATCAGTTAAACAAATTGATTAAGCGCCATATTTATCAGGATTTTTGTTCAATATTTCAAAAGGTGATTATTGATGTTACTCAGTTACAACTGGCTGAAAGAATACATAGATATTGATATGCCCGCGGCTGAACTTGCTGAAAAACTAAATATGGCGGGCCTTCCTGTAGAAGAAATCATCGAACATAAGCCCCCTTTTACTGATGTTTATTCCGCGGAGGTGCTTTCAGTTGAAAAACACCCAAACGCGGATAAATTATCCCTTTGCAGCGTCTATGACGGCTCAGAAACCCGCAAAGTTGTATGCGGGGCCCCAAATGTGAAAAAAGGCCATATAGTCCCCCTCGCGAAGGAAGGCGCCGTGCTTTCCGGAGGTTTTAAGATAAAAAAAACCAAAATAAGGGGGGTGGAATCCCGCGGAATGATATGCTCTGAAAAAGAACTGGGCCTTGGCGATGATCAGGGAGGAATAATGGTACTGGCTCCCGGCAGTTACAAACCCGGCGACGTATTTTCCCCTGTTAAACCGGATACTGTATTTAACCTTGAAATAACACCAAACCGGGCTGATTTGCTCTGCGTAGCCGGCCTTGCGCGATTAATCAGCGCCTGCCTGGGCAAAAAAGTATCTTACCCGGACGCGTCCATACCAAAAAAGTATATAAACCCTTCTCAGGACATAAAAAAAAGCCTTTCTATAAAAATCGAGGACAAAAAAAACTGCCCCAGGTACTCCGCGAGGCTTATTCAGGGCGTAAACACCGGGGAATCACCCGGCTGGCTGAAAGAAAAACTTCTTTCAATGAACGTGCGCCCCATTAACAATATTGCAGATATTACAAATTACATCCTGCTTGAGATGAACCATCCGCTGCATGCCTTTGATTACTCAAAAATAAAAGGTAAAAAAATAATAGTCCGCCCCGCTAAAAACGGCGAAAAAATTACCGCTCTCAACAGCGAAACATACACATTAAATGATAAAAACCTCGTAATAGCGGACTCTGATGATCCTATTGCCATCGCGGGGGTTATGGGCGGAGAATATTATTCTGTCGATAACAACACAACCTCTGTTGTACTTGAATCCGCCTATTTCAACCCCTCTTCCATAAGAAAAACATCCCGGGGCCTGGGTATTTCTTCTGATTCATCCTACAGGTTTGAAAGAGGAATAAATATCGACGGAACAATCAAAGCCCTGGACAGGGCCGCTGAATTAATAGTAAAAACATGCGGCGGAACAGTGTCAAAAAACACCATAGACATTTACCCTTCACCGCGCAGGCCCGCCCTCATACCTTTAAGGTTCGCGAGGGCCAATGATATACTGGGCACGTCCCTTTCAAAAACCGAAATAAAAAAAACAATCAAAAAAACCGGCTTCAAAATAAAAAAAGAGCTAAAAGACAACATTAATGTGGAGGTGCCGCTTTACAGGCCGGATATCAGCGGCGAAATTGACCTTATAGAGGATATCGCTCAGGTGAGCTCATATGAAAATATACCCGTTACAATGCCGGAATCAGCTCTTACAATCGGGAAAGAACCCGGTATCGATAATTTTATACGGAAAATAAAACGCTCGATGATGAAATACGGGTTTTCAGAGGCGGTAAACTACAGTTTTCTCAACAATAAACTTTTAAAAAACCTCGGAGCCGGCGGATTCAGCCCCAAAGAACCTGCCGTTATTAAAAACCCTTTTAACGAGGAAGAAACCCGTATGAAAACCACCCTTATACCGGATCTTTTAAAAAACCTTATAACGAATTATAACAATGAAAACGAGAACATACACCTTTTCGAGGCGTCCCGCGTTTTTCATAAAAAAGGGCCCGGCGAATACATTCAGGAAGAATGGCTCGGCGGGGTTACATACGGCAATATAATAAACCCGGCTTTCACCGGCAAAAATTTTAAAACAGACTTCAATTACATGAAAAGCGCCATAGGCGCCGTATACGGCATTGTAAACGCCGGAGGCCGCTTTGCTTACGAGCTTTCGCCCGAAAAAAACCCCTTTTTCGAATACGCCGCGGATATAGAGGCAGCTGGAGTCAAAATCGGCAGGGCCGGGCAGGTTTCCGAAGACATTCTGCATAACAACAGGTTCAGGGACAAAGCTTTTATTTTCGAACTTAACCTCGATAAACTTTACTCGCTTTACGGCGGGCCCGTAACATACTCCCCCGTATCGCCGTACCCTATAGTAAAAAGGGACCTGTCACTGCTGGTGAACTCGGATATTCCCGAGGCAAAAGTCGAAAAACTTATAAGATCGGGTTATGAAAAACTTATAAAGGGGTTAAACCTTTATGACCTTTACAGGGGGGGGCAGGTTCCCGCGGGCAAAAAAAGCCTGACCTATTCCATAATTTTCCAGTCCGATAAAAAAACACTCTCTGAGAAAGAAATAAATAAAACCATGGAAAGTATAGTACGCAGGCTGAAAAACGAAATTAACGCCGAATTGAGGTCATAAAATGCCGCTTATAGCGCTCGACATCCTTGAAGGCAAAATAAAGGAACTCACACTTGTAGTAAACCGCCTCAGGGAGGAAAACGATACGCTTCGGGAAAAACTCTCCTCCTCCCCGGCCGGAAACGAGGCCCCCCCGGGGCCCAAAACCGCGTATGAGCCGGAAAAACTCAAAAAACAGCTGGATAAATACAAACAGGAGCGCGCCGAACTTTATACCAGAATCTCATCCGCCGTTAAAAAGCTGGATTCAATGACGGAAAAAAGTGAAAATGGATAAATCCATAATAACAGTAAATATATTCGGAAACGAATACACCATCAAGGGCGTGGCGGAACCGGATTACATAATATCGCTCGCGAATTACCTTAATACAAAAATGCAGGAAGTTCAGGACGCCACCGGGCTGAAAGATATAAAAAAAATCGCGATACTATCGGCAATCAATATATCGGATGAGCTTTTCGAGGCGAAAAAATCCATAAAAGAGGAATATGTCTCGAACGAGCAGCTCGGGGCGATAAGGAACCGTGTCGAGGAGCTTATCAGCCTTGTCGATAACGAGCTCCCGGATACGGGCATTGATGAGGAAGAAAATGTTCCGGAAGAAACAGAGCCGGAGCAGCCGCCTCCCCCTGCGCCGGAAGAACCCGGCAGCGGCCCTGATGAAGGAGAAGAAGATACGTAATTTTTTTCAGTACGCGAACCCGTTTTTACCCGTTTTAAAAAAATAAATTTGATACTTTTTTCCGAATGATCCCGTCCAGCCCGCGAACGCTACTCCTCCGTCTTCGCACTGTGTTATACCGCCGGGATACTCGTCTTTTCTTTCCCCGTAAACCCGCTCCCACAAAAGCTCCCCGCTTTCATCCGTTTTTATCAGATAAACATCCGACATTCCGTTGCCCATGGAATATGTTCTTCCGGCTATTATATATCCTCCGGCTGCCTTTATAAGCCGCGCCGGCCGCTCATCCCGCCTTCCGCCGTACCTTTTGTCCCAGGCAACCTCCCCTCTTTCATCTGTTTTAATAAGCTGTATATCGGAACCTTTTTCATCGTCTTCACCTGTCTCGGCGGCTATTAAATAACCGCCTTCATTATCTTTTATCATTGAAAAAGGCCTCTGAATGCCTTTTGCCCCTATTCTTTTTTTCCATTGTTTTTCTCCTGCCGGCCCTGTTTTAACCATAAAAATATCCTGAAGCCCGGTTGTTTTATACATTGTCGTACCGGCAATCAAAAACCCTCCGTCATATGCCCGCAAAGCCGCGCTTCCCCTTTCGATTTCCACACTGCCGTATGTTTTTTCCCATACCGTTCCCCCGTTTTTATCAATTCTGACAGCGTAAATATCCATACTATCCCCTTCTTTTCCGGAAGTTGTCCCGGCCGCCAGTACCGCTCCGCCCGGTAAAGGGACAAGGCAGGCTGCCTCGTCCATGCCTTTACCTCCGAATACCTTCGTAAATAACATATTACCGTTGGAATCAGTTTTAACAACGTACATATCGCGGCCGCCTTTACCGTATGAAGTGGTAAAGCCGCCCAAAAAATAACCATCCCCGGCTTTAACCATATCGAGGCATCGGTCGTCCCCCCTGCCCCCGAATGTAGTATCCTTTCTTATATCACCGTTTTTATCGAGAAAGGCAAGATAAGCGTCGATATGGCCGGCGCCCTTCGAGCCGGTCATGCCCGCTATTACAAAACCGTTTTTTTCTTTGATAATCGCCCTGGCGCTGTCATACTTTTCCCCGCCAAAAGCTTTTGGCTCTATGCGCGCCGGGGGCGGCGAAAATATCTTAAAAAGAATTAAAGCGCAAACAGCCAGGGCTGCGCCCGCGGACATATAAATAATAATTTTTTTCAGGGTTCCCCTCCACAAAAGAAATTAAAAAATCTTGCCGGCTTTATTGTTTGCCTTATATACATAAACCAGAACTTCGGCTATAAGTTTGTACATTTCCGGGGGTATTTCCTGCCCCAGTTCAAGCTTGGAAAGAATCTCTATCAGGTCGGGGTCCTCGTGAAGAGGTATATTATTTTCTTTAGCCAGTTCTATTATTTTATCCGCGACCGCGCCCTTCCCCTTTGCCACTACCTTCGGGGCGCTGTCCCTTTCTTTTTCATATTGTACAGCGAGCGCCGACCTTTTTCCCTGTTTTTGTTTTTCCGCCATGTAAACATGCCTCGTTATTGAATTTCTTTATTTATTTGTCACGCCTGCATATTAATCCTGCCAAGCTCTATATAACCGTCGCCCGGCGGAGCTGAAATATCGCTGCCCTGTTCCTCCACCTTTATATTAAACGCCTTCATATTGTAATTAATCCCCTGTAAATTCTTTAAGAAGTTGTTTCTCCCGCGGGTAAGGAGCTGTTTTGCCCTTTCGTTTTCCGTATCAATTCTGCATTCCACTTCGTTTTTGACAAGGGTCACGTTTACCTTTACGGGCCCAAGGTTTGTTGTATTAAGCATAAACATCAGATTGACCGGAATTTTATTGTCTATGTTCTCCTTCACAGAGCCTTTTCTGTACCATACCTTTAGTTCCCCGTTAAAAAACTTATTCCCGAACATAACGGGTATCTGTGTATAAAACATATCGAAAGAAACAGGCTTATGGTTAATAAACTGAAGCGCGTTGAGGTTTGTAAGTATATCATTTACCGTCTCCCTCATTTGAGTCATTGCCTCGTGCCTGGGCCGCGACAGGTTATGTTTGTGGCTTTCGATATTATTAAGCTCGGCTCCGGCCCTTAAAAGAGCTGCCTTTAAGTTGTCCCTTGCCGCGGAAACAGCCTCTGCCTGCGCCTGCTTTGCCGCTCCCGCCTTTCCCTCTTTCCCTGCTCCTGTGTTAAGCTGCTGTAAAAAAATCTCCTTCATATTGTTTTCCATGTTAAGGCCGCTTTTTTGTATGAAGTTTTTCACCTGGCTCTCAAAAACGTTCTGCTGAAATTTGCTGCTGTCTGGTTTTACCGCAATATTTTCCATCAGGGACCTTAAATTATTTACCGCTGTTTTTACGGCACGCAGAAAATTTTCCGTCGTTTCCCCGCGTGCCTGCGCCGCTTCACTTTGCCCCGCTGCCCTGCCGGCAGGGGGCTGCGCGGCCTCTCTCATACCGGATGCTTTAGCGGAATCAGCGGCCGCTATATCTGCCGCCGGCGGCTGCCCCGCGCCGGTTTTAACTCCCGGGGCCCGGAGGCCCGCCTGTTTTCCGCCTGCCTGAGGGGTAAATTTTATTCCCTCTGTGAGCGAATCAAACCGCTTCATTACCGCGCCAAGCTCTTCCAGATTCTGATTCAGCTTCATGTCATTTTTGAAATATTTGCCCATTATATCGATAAACCTGCCGTTTTCCGTGGATATATTGCGTGATTTTAAAAACGCCAGGGACTCTACTGTCGACCTGACGTCCACGTCCGGAAGCACGGATATATTAAATTTATTGGCCGGTCCTTCCGCCGCAGGCTGCCTGAGCAGCGGTTCACCCGACACGCGGTTCAAAAAAGAAACAGCCTCCGAGCGGAAATTCATAAACTGCGCGGGCGTTACATTAAGCCGGGAATTTTTCACCGCCTCACTGAATGTTTTACCCGCGAGCAGCCCGGAAAGGGAGTCCTTTATGTTCTGCGCCCCGGCTTCAATCCGCGTAAATTTGGCGCCGCCGGCCTGTCCTTTTGCCCCGCGTGTTTCTTTCGCCGCGGCCATAAAATCATCAAGTTGTGTATTCATCAGATTCAGCAGGGCCGATGTGTCCCTGACCGCCTCTGTCATGCTTGTATTTCCCGGTGAAGTTATTGCCCGGGAAACCGCGTTAAAAGTGTTCCTTATTCCTTCGATAAGGCTTTGTTTCGCGCCGCTTTGCGCCGAAAAAACGTTTTCAGCGGGAACAAACGTTTTTCCCTCAGCCCCGGCCGGCGCTGCCTGTTTTCCTCCGGCCGCGGCCGGTTCCGCGCCCCCTGCTGCCTGCGGTGTAACGGAAAACGCCCCCGGTTTAAAAAGCGTGCCGGCGCGCGCCGCTTCGGCAAGTTCAGCCGCGGGCCTTCCCGCTATCGGGTCAAATGCCGGGCCTTTATTCCCGGCGCTCCCGGCCGCGATATTGTTGATTTGCGGCAGTATATTATTAAACCTGGCTTCAATTGATTCCCCGTTCCTTGAAAACTGTACTGCCCCGTTGTTTATCGCGGCAGGTTCTGCCCCCCCCCTGTTAAGCGCGGAAAGCACGGCTGCCGCGTCTTCGCCGCGGATTAAATTATTCGTCATCATATTATTTATTACGGAAGAGATAAAATCATTGCCCGCGTTATTAATGTTAAGTACCACCGTATTATT
Source organism: uncultured Spirochaetia bacterium (assembly GCA_964534075.1). GTDB lineage: Bacteria > Oederibacteriota > PGYV01 > PGYV01 > CAYTNY01 > CAZHOD01. Next base: position 6 of record CAZHOD010000086.1, on the reverse strand, counting down.
AACCTG
>CAZHOD010000085.1:0-7251 GCA_964534075.1 uncultured Spirochaetia bacterium | reverse complement strand
GTCCACAATAAAAAACGTGCCAATGGTACAGGATATATATACCATGGCGGAGCTCTTAAGGACGCTGGGCGCGAAGGTTTTTTTAGAGTCAAATACCCTCCATATACAGCCGGATTCAATAAATAATTTCAAGGCCCCGTATAAACTGGTAAAGACAATGAGGGCCTCTATTTACGTGCTCGGCCCGCTCACGGCAAAGTACAAAAAGGCAAAGGTGTCAATGCCGGGAGGCTGCGCCATAGGCCTTCGCCCCATAGACCAGCATATTAAAGGCATAAAAAAATTAGGGGCAAAAATTGACATAAAACACGGTTATGTCCGCTCCTCGGCAGCAAAGCTTAAAGGCGCGCGCGTGGTTTTCGACAAGGTCAGCCTGGGCGCCACTGTAAACGTGCTTCTGGCCGCGGTAAAGGCGGAAGGGACAACAGTGCTTGAGAACGCCTCCAAGGAGCCGGAAATAATCGACACAGTAAGATTTTTAAAAAGTATGGGCGCGAAGATAACCGGCGGGGGTACTGACACCATTACTGTAAAGGGCGTGAAAAAGCTGCGCGGCGTAAGGGAGTACAGTGTTATTCCCGACAGGATAGAGGCTGCCACGCTCATAGCGGCGGCTGCCGTAACAAAGGGGAGGGTCACGGTAAGGAACATCGTGCCGGGGCACCTTACACTTTTTTTTGACAAAATGAAAGAGGCGGGGGTAAAGTTCAACCTGGCCGGGGACAAGGTAACAATAAAAGAGAGAAAAAACAGGCTGAAGGGTGTGTATATTGTAACCGAGCCTTACCCCGGCTTTCCGACGGATATCCAGGCGCAGTGGATGGCAATGATGTGCCTGGCAAAGGGGGAATCTGTTATAACGGAAAATATATGGGAGAACAGGTTTATGCACGTGCTGGAGCTTGTGAGGATGGGCGCGGGCATTAAAATTGACGGTAATACCGCCATTGTTTCGGGCACCGCGAAATTAAGCGGGGCCGATGTCATGGCTTCGGACCTCAGGGCCTCGGCAGCGCTTATAATAGCGGGCCTGGCGGCTTCGGGTGAGACTATAGTAAGAAGGATATACCACCTTTCGCGGGGGTATGAAAAGCTCGATGATAAACTGAGAAAGCTCGGAGCGAATATCCGCGTTGAAAGGGAGGAGTCTGTATGAGCGGTTTTTTTGTATCCCTTGCCTGCGGGGCCGCTGTTTTTTTGTTATCTTCCGTCTTTGCCGCGGCCGCGTCTTTTTTTTATAACATAAACACCACGGTTATTTTTGTTATTATGCTCCTGTATTCCGCCGCGGTTCTCTTCGTGTTTTATTTCTTCTTCAGAAAATATTATAATTATATAATGCGGTCCGTTAAAAAAACCCTCTCAGGGGAGCTGCCTTTTGAAGGGCGGGAAAAATTTGAGGGAGCGGCAGGTGAGGTAATAAATGAGGCGAAACGCGCGCGTGAAGAGAGTGTGAAAAAAGATAAAGAAACAGAGAGAAAAATCGACGCGATGAAAAAAGAAATAACCGGGCTTTCTGAAGCGGCGGCGGTAAGGTCTGAAAACCTGGAAGATATACGGGGCAAAATAAAAAAACTTAGCAGTTATATTGATTCCAATTTTAAAATTTTCGAGAAAATCAGTGCCATAGGGCTTGAAATCAAAAACACTTCGTCAGGTATAGATTCAGCGGCAAGGGAGGTGCAGGTGGAGGCGCAAAAACAGTCCGCTATGGCGTCAAAAGGGGTAAAGGCAATAGGAAAAGACATACAGGGCATAAGCGAACTTAAATCATCCATCGAGTCATCGGCGGCCGTAATAGAGGACCTCCTCGATATGTCAAAAAAAATAAGGCATTTTGTGACCGGGATAGCCGACATAGCGAAAAAAACAAACCTTCTGGCCCTTAACGCGGGGATAGAGGCCGCGCGCGCGGGCGAAGCGGGTAAAAGTTTTTCGGTTGTCGCCGATGAGATAAAGCAGCTGGCGGGTAAATCAAATGATTCGGCGGAAGAGATAACCCAGATTTTGCAGAATGTCCAGCAAAGGACGGACGAGGTAATACATATGATAAAGATGACTGAAAAGATAGAGGGTAATATCGCGACATTTTACAAGACGGGCGATATATTTATAGATATAGTAAAGGATGTAAAGAATGTAGAAAAAATATTAAGCGGCATTACGGGTTATACCCGGGAACACAATACGGACACAGAGCTTTTATTTAAAATAATAAGAGATATGGCGGATAAGGGAGGGGACTACAGGCGCGTTGTAGAAAGCACAGAGGAAAGCGTAGATGAAATCGCGCGTGAAAACATGATGCAGGAAAATAAAATATCCGGAATAATAAAAAAAATAGGCGGGGTAAAAAAAGAAAAGAGAGGGATATGATGGACAGGGACAAACAAGCTTTTACCGAAGCGGAAATGCAGGCCGAAAAGCTCAGGAAAATGAAAGAACAAAAAGAACTTAAATCGAAAAAAATGAAAGAGGAGGCTTTTAAGTTTTCCATGCCGCCTTCCGCCCCTAAAAAGCGCCGGGCAAAGAGGCCGGCCAACATGGTGAAAATCCGTAAGGATGTTTATGAGAAGGTGCACAGGGCGGTGAAAAAAATCAATAAAAATAAACGGCGCGCGAAGCTGTCAAAGGACAGGTTTTCCACCATGGTCATCAAGAGGTTTATGGAAATGGGAATTGATTTTGACAGGGTGAAAAGCGCTGATGAGCTGAGCAGGATCCTGAGAAAAATAAAAAAGGCATAATAATGACAAACACGGATTTTAAGGATATTATAGAGGAAAAATACAGCCTTGTAGAAGAACTGTACAGTACCGCGGTAACGCAGTATGAATTTTTAAAGGAAAAGAATTTTTCCGGTTTTGAGGCTGCTGATGAAAAGAAATGTAAAATAACCGCCCGGCTGGAGGAAATTTCCGTAAAAATAAGGGAATTTGGCCTTAAAAATGAGGAAGTTTCCGAAAGTGTTCCGGAAATAATCAAGAAAATCAATTTGTTGTTTGAAAAACTCAGGGATACAGAAAAAAAGAACCAGGAGCTGATAGATTTTTATGAAAAATCGATTTCAGGCAGCTATATTAAATCGTATAAAAGAATTAAATAAATTGTTTCGGATACGCAAAACAGTGTTTCATAAATTTATTTGGAGGTCGGCGTCAAAAAAGTTGTTGACAAAAAAAATAAAGTTCTGTAATATAAATACACTTGAAATTATTACGTTTTTTTTGCTATTATTTAATTATAGAGAGGGCCTTTAATGATAGATAATATCTTATCGAGTGAAATTTACCAGGTGCTGGAGAAATCGCTTAACGCGTCATCATTGCAGCACCGGATGACAAGCAACAATATAGCGAATGTAGATACCCCGGGCTATAAGCGTTCTGAGGTTGTTTTTCAGTCAAAGCTTAATGAAGTTTTGAACGGTTCGAACAAAGCGTACCTCCCCCTAAAAATAACGAACGGAAAACATATACCCATAACGCCTTATATTACCGTAGAGGATATAAACCCGGAGATAGTAACCAAAAACGAGACTTCCATGAGGAATGATAAAAATAACGTGGATATAGATTCGGAAATGGCTATGATGGCGGAAAATACAGCTTATTATTCTACGCTTTCAAAACTGACTTCGCTTAAACTTAATATGCTGAAAAGCGTAATAACAGGGAGGTAATGAATGTCGATATTCAGCGCTTTCGACATCAGCGCTTCGGGCCTTACTGCCGAGCGCCTGAGAATGGATGTAATATCAAATAATATAGCGAACGCAAATACCACGAGAACGATTGAGGGAGGCCCGTATAAAAGGCAGCGTGTAGTCTTCGAGCCGAGGGGGGAAAAGGCCGATTTTATTTTTCCCGCGATGTTCGATAAAACAAAAAAGATGAGCAGCCTGGAGGGTGTCAAGGTTACGGGGATAGTAAATGACCCGTCGCCGCCGAAGATGGTATATGACCCCGGTCATCCCGACTCGAACAAAGACGGTTATATAGCGATGCCCAATGTTAATATTGTCAAGGAAATGGTAGATATGATATCGGCGTCCAGGGCATATGAGGCAAATGTAACAGCGATGAATTCGGCAAAAACAATGGCTGCAAAGGCGCTCGATATACTTAAACTATAATAAATAAAAGGAGTGTGGAAAAATGGCAGGCGCGTTACCGGTAACAGGAATAGATAACCTGGTTTCGTTAAAAGAGGTAAATATACCGGAAACTATATTCAACCAGCCGCAGCCGCAGGCTCCCGAAAGGGCGGGGTTCAATGAGCTGCTCGATATGGCTGTCAGCTCAATCAGCGAGACTCAGACAACCGCTGACAGCGCTATTAAAAATCTGGCCGCAGGGAATGATATAAGCCTGCATAACGCGGCCCTTGCCGTGCAAAAGGCAAATCTTACACTGCAGCTCGCGTTGCAGGTTAAAAATAAGATAACAGAAGCGTACCAGGAAGTAACGAGGATGCAGATATAAATATAGTTTGAAGTTTAAAAATGAGGGCTAAAAAGTTAAAGCTTAAGCAAAAAGAAAATATATAAATGGTTTAAACCCCGGGAAGTGAAGTCAAATTAAACCGGGAAATAAAAATAGGGACGTAAATAAAGAAAGACGAAACCAATTGACGAGGTGGAATAAGTGAACGAATTTCTACTCAGAATATGGGGAAAAATAAAGGACTTCTGGGCAGGATTGCCTAATACAGGCAGGATTTTATGGGCGGTCATACCCTCTGTTGTTTTTATAGGGCTTATTGTATTGGCGGTCGCGCTCGCGAGGCCGCAGTACGTTCCGCTTTTTACCAATCTTAACGAGGAAGACGCGGGTGAAATCGTAGGAGCTTTGCAGGAAAAGGGCATACCTTATGAACTTTCGGGAGGCGGGAAAAATATTCTTGTGCCTTCAAAAGATGTTTATGACACACGGCTGGAACTCGCTACAGAGGGAATGCCAAAAGGCACAGGGGTAGGTTATGAAATATTCGACAAGACAAACCTTGGTGTAACGGATTTCACACAGAGGGTGAATTATGTAAGGGCGCTCGAGGGCGAATTAAACAGGACCATAATAAACCTTGATAATGTAATTGAGGCGAGGGTGCACCTTGTGATTCCCAAAAAGGAATTATACGAGGAGAGGCAGAAGGAGCCCACCGCTTCCGTGCTGCTTAAGTTGAACGCGAGGCAGACGCTGGATTACCACCAGGTAAAGGCGGTAATAAACCTTGTGTCAAGCAGTGTAGAGGGGTTAAAACCCATAAATGTTACTATAGTAAATACAAAAGGGGAAATTTTAAGCGATGCGGTGCGGGATGAACTGCTGGAAAGCGGGAAGTCGCATTCATATTCAAAAAAGCTAAAACTCACGCAGCAGCAGATAAATATTCAGAAAGAATTAGAAAGGGATATACAGACAAAAGTAGAGACCATGCTGGGCAAGGTGCTCGGCAACCGCAGGGCCACAGTAAGGGTCATTGCCGAACTGAATTTCGACCAGGTGGAAAAAAAGGACGAAGTTTACGAGCCCATAGTGGGCGGCAAGGGTGTTTTGAGGAGCTCAAAAAAAGGAGCTGAAAGTTATACGGGAGCGGGTGTTTATCCCGGAGGAGTTCCCGGTACGGATTCCAACATTCCGGGTTATAAATCAGTCGTAAGCGGCAATTCTCAGTATACAAAAACAGAGTCAACGGAAAATTATGAGATAACAAAAAGGGAACAACATATTGTCGAGCAGGTCGGCGCGGTCAAGAGGATGTCGGTGGCTGTTATTGTAGACAACCTGCAGCCGCAGCAGGTTCAGTCCGTAAAGAACGCCGTGGTGGCGGCGGCCGGGCTTAACCTCGCGAGGGGCGACCAGGTGGCTGTCGAAAATATGTCGTTTGACAGGAGCGCGGAAAAGGCGGAGCAGTATGAGGGAAAAATCGCCGACAGAGAAAAATATATGACCACGCTCCTCAGCCTGGGTATAATAATCGGCATACTTCTTTTTGCCCTGATATTCCTGAGGTCGACGTTAAAGCCGAGGGCCATAAGGGAAAAACTCAGGAAACAGATAGAGATGGCGGCAAAAGAGGTAAAAGAGGAAGAGGAAGTCGAGGTTCCGCTGGAAGCTGTGCCTTCCGCCGCGGAACTTGCCGAGGCGCAGAAGCGGGCTGAAATGAAAAAACAGATTACAAAGATAGCAAGGGAAAACCCGAAAGTTATAGTTCAGCTTATCAAACGCTGGCTAACTGAAGAAAAGAGGTGAGGAAATGGCTTTATCCGGTGAACAAAAAGCCGCTGTATTACTTATAACACTCGGGCCTGAGCTTTCTTCCGAGGTGTTCAAAAATTTAAGCGACGAAATAGTGGAGCAAATAACGCTTCAGATAGCCAATACAAAAAAGGTTACACCTCAGGACAGGGATACAGTAATGGAAGAAAGCTATCAGCTTGCCCTGGCCGAGGAATATATCTCTCAGGGCGGTATAGATTACGCCAGAGAGCTTCTCGAAAAGTCCCTGGGGGAACAAAAAGCTGTTGAAATTCTTAACAGGCTGCAGGGAGCCCTGCAGATGACGCCTTTCGATTTCATAAAGAAAACAGACCCGCAGCAGATACTTAATTTCATACAAAATGAGCACCCTCAGACCATAGCGCTCGTGCTTTCCCATATTACGTCCGAGCAGTCATCGGCTATTTTATCCTCGCTGCCGCCGGATGTGCAGGTCGATGTAGCTACAAGGATAGCGACCATGGACAGGGCCACTCCCGAGGTTATTATGGAGGTGGAGAAAGTACTGGAAAGAAGGATAGCGTCTGTATTTACGCAGGAATTCGCCTCGGCCGGCGGTGTAAGGTCCGTGGCGGAAATGCTTAACAGGGTGGACAGGTCGACTGAAAAAGCCATAATGGAAAAACTTGAGGAAAATAACCCCGACCTCGCGGACGAAATAAAGAGGCTTATGTTCGTTTTTGACGACGTACTGCTTCTTGACGACAGGACCATACAGCAGATACTGAGGGAAATCGACTCAAAAGACCTTGTGCTTGCCTTAAAGGGCGCCTCTGAGGAATGTAAAAACAAAATACTGAAAAATATGTCCTCAAGGGCCCGCCAGATGATACTCGAGGATATGGAAGTTATGGGCCCTGTTCGTTTAAAGACGACAGAAGAAGCCCAGCAGAAGATAGTAAATGTAATAAGGCAGCTTGAGGAAATGGGTGAAATTCAAACCCATAACCTTAAACAATCGATTGCCGAT
>CAZHOD010000084.1:0-7327 GCA_964534075.1 uncultured Spirochaetia bacterium | reverse complement strand
AACAAAATACAATTAAATGTAAAAAAATTTATTGGGTTTCGAACTTTACACATTAGGGAATTTATTAAGTATCATTTTTTGTATTTTACACACGAAGATAAGAAAGTTTTACGATGTATTCAAGCATATATGCAAAACGTCATAATGCATGATGTTGAATATAACCGTTTAAGTGGTCAAGTTGGTGGAGTAACATATCGAGCTCAAATTCTCAATTCGACTTCCGGAATGACGTATGAAACGCTTTTTAATGAATTCATAATGTATGTGAAATATGCTTTAGAAAGTACAAAAGATTATGATTTTAAATTTACTTCGGATGTATTTAAAATAGGAGATAATACAACAAATGAAAATTCTTAAGGGTTGGCATATAAAAAGGATAAAAGATATTGCAAATGTAATTGCCGGGGGAACTCCGTCAACATCAAAAGCAGAGTTTTGGGGCGGAGATATACCATGGATGAATTCGGGCGAACTTAATTTAAAGAACGTTAGGTCTGTTCGAGGAAGGATAACAAAAGAAGGCTTCGAAAATTCAAGTACAAAACTGATTAAAAAACATGCTGTTTTGGTTGGATTGGCGGGACAGGGCAAAACGCGAGGAACAGCAGCCGTAAATGAAATAGATCTTTGTATTAATCAGTCAATAGGCGCGATACAATTGCTAAGCAGCGAAAATTACTATAAATACGTTTTCTATAATATTGATAGTCGGTATTCTGAACTAAGACAATTGTCTTCTGGGGACGGAGGAAGGGGCGGACTTAATATCTCGTTAATTGAAGGATTGAAGATATTGCTGCCTACATTGGCCGAACAAAAAGCAATTTCCGAGTTCTTATCAACTTACGATTCCGCCATTGAAAAAACTGAACGGCTTATTCGGTTGAAGGAAGAGTATAAAAAGAGTGTTATGCAAAATATTGTTAGTGGTTTTATTGGGAGTGCCAGAAAAATAAAAGAAATTGCAGAAATTGATACTAACACTTTATCGAAAAATACAGATCCTATGTTTAGGTTTAAATATATTACTTTAAGTGATGTTGAGCGTGGTAGAATTAATGACAATTTAACAGAAATGTATTTTAAAGATTCACCCTCCCGGGCAAGGAATAGGATAAAAAAAGGCGATATAATTTTTGGTACCGTAAGGCCTAATCTGCAATCATTCGCTCGTATAAGAGAAAACACAACGGATACAATTGTATCAACAGGCTTCTCTGTTATAACGCCAAAAAAGGAAGTTGAAGGGGAGTATGTTTATCAACTGCTATTTACAAATTATATTTCCAGGCAAATCGATGCGCTAATTGTAGGCTCGAGTTATCCCGCTATAAATTCCGAAGAAGTCGGAAATTTAAAAATGCCCCTACCTTCATTTGCGAAACAAAAAAAGATTGGAGATTTATTTGTTTTGTTTGATAGAGAACTATTGCTTTTAAATCAAAAAATGACAATATTAAAACTCCAGAAAAAAGGTCTTATGCAGCAGTTGTTGACAGGAAAAATTCGTGTTAACGTCAAAGAGGATCCGCCTTCGCCAAGGCTACGGCGGACAAGGGAGAAAAAACATGGCAAATGATACACCTTCTTTTAAAGAAGACCATATTTCACAAATACCTGCTTTGCAGGTGCTCATAAACCTCGGGTATAAGTATCTCGCGCCGGATGAGGCTATGCGGATGAGGGGCGGGAAAGCGGGGAATGTTATACTTGAAACTGTGCTTGAGGAGCGGCTTCGTAATATGCCTTGTAATACTTTTATCTCAGGCGGGCAGGAGTATAAGTTTTCAAACTCAAGCGTTAGTGAGGCTATAAGTGTTCTGAAAAAGATGCCTTATGACGGGCTTATACGGACAAATGAGAAGGTTTATGACCTTTTATCACTTGGCAAGAGTTTTGAGGAGACTCTGCCTTCGGGGAAGAAGAGTTTTGACTTGAAATATATTGATTGGGATGATATTGAGAATAATTCGTTTCACGTTACAGAAGAGTTCAGCGTGGAAACCTCAGATGGTAAGGACCGCAGAAGGCCGGACATCGTCCTTTTTATTAACGGAATTCCGGTTTGTATAATAGAGTGCAAGCGGCCGGATATGAAAGAGCCGCTTGAACAGGCAATATCCCAGCAATTAAGGAACCAGGGAAAGGAGGAGATTCCTTATCTTTTTACCTATTCTCAGTTGCTAATGGGTTTAAGCGTGGATGACGCTATTTACGGCACAACAGGCACTCCAAGGAAATTCTGGTCAAAATGGAGAGAGCGTAGCGAGGATGAGGCAGAAATTGAAAAATTTGTAAATAAGCCCTTAATTAACGAAGTAAAAAACAAAGTATTTGGTGACAGGTATAGTTATATAGAGCAATATTTTGAAAAAATGCGAAAGAAGGGGCGTAAAGCGACAAAACAGGACCGCGCTATTTACAGGCTTTGCAGGCAGGAACGCCTTGTGGGCCTGATTCGGTATTTTATTGTTTTTGACGCGGGAGAGAAAAAAATTGCCCGGCACCAGCAGTATTTTGTTGTTAAAAGCACTATAGAAAGGGTGAAGAAGTACGAAGCTAATAAAAAGAGGCAGGGCGGGGTAATCTGGCATACACAGGGCAGCGGAAAATCGATAACTATGGTTATGCTGTCAAAGGCCCTGGCTATGGAACCTTCGATACCAAATCCGAGGGTTATTGTGGTAACAGACAGGATACATCTTGACAAGCAGATAAGGGAGACATTCAGGCATTGCGGTATAGAGGCAAAACGCGCAAAAACAGGGCAGGACTTGCTGGGCCTGCTGGAGGATGAACGCAATACAGTTATGACGACAGTCCTTTTTAAATTCCGTTCAGCAGTGAGAAAAAGTAAAAAGAAATTAAATACTGAAAATGTTTTTGTCCTCGCGGATGAAGGGCACAGGAGCCATTACGGCACGGCGAGAGGTACTATGGAGCGGATGCTGCCCGGCGCGTGCTATATAGGGTTTACAGGCACTCCTTTGATGAAAAACGAAAAGCGCAGTACCATTGAGAAATTCGGCGGATTTATAGAGCCGACTTATACAATAGAAGAAGCAACAGCAGACAACGCTGTGGTACGGCTTATTTATGAGGGGCGTATGAATGTTTTAAATGTAAACCGGGAAGAAACAGATAAATGGTTTACGCGGGAAGCAGAAGAGCTTTCCTTCGCCCAGCAGGCTGAACTAAAACATGAATTCACAAGCAGGCGAAAGATTATGGCTATAGAGGATAACATCAAAGCCATTGCTTACGATATAAGCGAGCATTATTTCAAAAAATGGAAAGGCACCGGGTTTAAGGCACAACTTGCCACGGGATTCAAAGCCGACGCTTTAAAGTATAAAAAATACCTTGATAGTTTTGGCAAGGTATCCTCCGAAGTCCTTATTTCGGCCCCTGATGAAAGGGAAGGTTATGAGGAAGTGGAGGAGAAACCAACGGATGAGGTAAACGCGTTCTGGAAAAAAATGATGGAGCGGTTCGGTGACGGCGAAAAATACGAGGAACAGCTTGTCAGTAAATTCAAAAATGACGATGAGCCTGATATTATTATTGTTGTTTCCAAACTCCTTACAGGTTTTGACGCGCCCAGAAATACTATTTTATATTTAGCGAAAGAACTGCATGACCATACATTGCTCCAGGCAATCGCGAGGGTAAACAGGATATGTGATGGAAAGGATTATGGTTTCATTATCGATTACGCGGGAATACTCGGTGAGCTTGACAGGGCCCTTACTTTCTACAGGGCGCTGCAGGGATTTGATGAAAAGGATTTAAAGAACACGCTCATAAATATAAAAGACGAGATTAAACAGCTTCCGGAAGATTATACAAATCTTAAGGCGCTTTTTACGAGCGTAAAAAATAAACAGGATATCGAGGAATATGAGAGGTTTATGGCTGACGAAGAGTTAAGAGACAGGTTTTATGATAAACTTTCTGTTTTTTCCCTGCGGCTGGGGACAGCGCTTTCAAGCGGTATTATTTATAAGGAAATAGATGAAGAGAAAATCGAGAAATATAAAAAAGACCTGAAATTTTTTCAGGGCCTACGAAGGGCTGTAAAAAACAGGTACGCGGAAAAAATAGACAGGAGAGCATATGAGCCCAAAATAAAAAAGATACTCGATACATATGTTACCTCAGGGGATATGATTCAGATAACCGGGCAGGTCGATATATTCGATAAAGTTAAGTTTGAAAAAGCTGTTGAAAAAGCAGAAGGTACAGCTGCCAAAGCGGATACTATAGCATACAATACACGCAGGACTATACATGAAAAGTTCGATGAAGACCCGGTTTTTTTTAAAAAGTTTTCAGATTTGCTGAAGAAAGCAATAGACGATTTTCGCGAAGAAAGGATAAGCGACGCTCAGTATCTTGCGCAGGTAAAAGAAATAACCGCGAGCATTGTGAATAAAGACAACAGAGACCTGCCTGAAGAGCTGAAAGACGGGGGAACCGCGGCGGCGTTCTACAGGGTTATAAGAAGCGACGTTGAAAAAACAGGGAAAAGCGGGGTTAACATAACAAAAACCGCCCTTGCCTTAGATGAAATAATTAAAAGGAATGTGATAGTGGACTGGCAGTTCAATGAGGACGCGAAAAAGAGAATGTTAAACGACATGGAAGATTATCTTCTGGACGTGGCAGGGGTGGATTATGACAGTGTTGACTCGATAACGGCGGATATCATGAAAATAGCAGGCAGGAGGTATGTAAAATGAAGGCCCGGCTGGTTTACGGTAAAAGAAAAATACCGATAACTTTAATTAAAAAAAACAGGAAGACGCTCGCGATAACTGTAAAGCCGGACAGAACTGTCAATGTATATATGCCGGCCCGGGCAAACAAGGCCGGTGTTTTACAAAAAGTAAGAAAGAAGGCAAAATGGGTTTTCAGGCACCTGGACTATTTTGAAAAACATAATCATAATACAATGCCTAAAGAATATGTGAGCGGAGAGACGCATGATTATCTGGGAAGAAAATACAGGTTAAGGGTGCGTAAAAGTATTTATGAGAAGGTTAAAAAGACAGGTGGGTTTATATATTTGTATACCGGAAAAAAGGGCGATGTTGATCATAAAAAACGAATACTTTATGGCTGGTACAAATGGCAGGCGGAAAAGGTTTTTGCTGACCTGATATGGAAAAGAGCGGCGAGGTTAAAGAGGTATAAAATAGGGTTGCCGGAATTTTATATCAAAAAAATGAAGACGCGTTGGGGAAGTTGCAGTACGAAAAAAAGAAGAATAAATATGAATCTTGAACTTATAAAAACTCCGAAGGAATGCGTAGAATATATTATCGACCATGAATTACTGCATTTTTTACGCAGGAATCACGATAAAGAGTATTATAGGTTGCTGGAAAAGATAAATCCTGACTGGCGCAGAAAAAAGGAAAAACTGGAAAAATATTGTTTTTAGTAAAAAAATAATTTTATGATATAAAAGGAAACTATAATAAAACGTGGTGCAGGCGGACAGCTGATAAACCCTAAAAAGCCATTAAACAACATCCATTTTAAAACAGCAGCGCGCAATAAATTTCGTAATACGCGATATGCAAAATGACAACGAGCAAAATTTTTTGAGGGTTTAGGCTTGGCTTGACAAAAGCATATTACTCTATATAATCATAGAAAACCAAAGGAGATATTATGCCTTTTCTGAAAAAAATAAAGGACAATATTTACAAACTAATGATAAAGCTGGACAACGGGTTTTTGTGCGATACGTGTAAATATAACCACCCTACAACCTGCAATAACCCCGAACGGCCCAACGCGAAAAAATGCGATGAATATACGCGCAAAAGATAACTTAAAACTTAAAGGTTAAAACTGAAAATCAGGACAGAAGGACAGGAATAAAAACAGTTAATTTTAGCCGGAAGGATGCAGGGTTTAAAAAGGAAATATAACTTAAAACTTAAAGGTTGAAACTGAAAATCAGGGCATAAAAAAAGGGACAGGACAATGGATTCTCAAAGTGAATTTAATTAACGGAGGTTATTTTGAAATTTACCGCTTTGATACTCGCCGCGGGAAAAGGCACAAGGATGAAATCCGAAAAACCCAAGGTGCTGCATGAATTGTGCGGAAAACCCATGGTGAGCCATGTCATAGATTTCTGTAAAAACGCGGGAGTGGACAATATTGTTGTTATTGCGGGCCATAAGCATACAGAAGTAAAAAAAATTCTGTCAAAGGAATACAAAAATATCAAATATGTGCTTCAGCAGCCGCAAAAGGGCACGGCGCACGCCGTTTCCGCGGTTTTGAACAAAAAAATCCCTTTAAATAAAGGGGTTGTTATACTGAGCGGCGACGCGCCTCTTGTGGGCGCGGAGGTTATAAGGCGTTTAATAAAATCCTTTACACAAAGCGGGGCCGGTGGTATAATTGGAATCTCAAAATTGGAAAATCCCCATGGATACGGCAGGATTATTCGTGATTCACGCGGGTATGTCGCGGGGATAACAGAGGAAAAGGACGCTTCCGCCGCCGTTAAAAAAATAATATATGTAAACGGCGGTGTTTATATTATAGAGAAGAAATACTTAAAAGAATATGTCCCGCGTATTAAAAAGAACAAAAGAAAAGGCGAATACTACCTGACGGATATAGCAGGGATGATGTCCGGGGACGGCATCAAAATCAGGGCTGTTGAGGCCGGGGCTACGGTTTTTTCGGGAGTAAATGACCCGGCGCAGCTGGCGGAGGCCGCGGCGATTAAAAATAAAAAAATACTTGAAAAGCTCGCCAAAAGCGGGGTTAAAATAGAGGATTTCAATACCGTTTTTATAGACGCGGGGGCGAAAATAGGAAAAGGAACGGTTATTAAACCTTTTACCATAATAAAAGGAAATGTTAAGATAGGAAAAAACAGTTCCATAGGCCCGGCTGCCCACATAAGGCCGGAGACAGAGATAGGCGATAACTGTAAGATAGGAAATTACGTTGAAATTAAGAAATCAAAGATAGGAAGCAATACAAACGTGGCTCATCTGAGCTATGTCGGAGATTCGGAGCTGGGGCCGGGTGTTAATATAGGCGCCGGCACCATAACCGCTAACTATGACGGAGTGAAGAAAAATAAAACAAAAATAGGAGCGGACGCGAGCGTAGGAAGCAATGTGGTTTTCGTCGCGCCGGTTAAAATAGGCAAAGGCGCGCTTATAGGAGCGGGTTCTGTTATAACAAAGGACGTGCCCGCCGGAAAAATGGCGATAGCCAGGGCAAAACAGGCTGTTAAGGAAAAAAAGGTTTTAAAAAGGAGAAATAAAAAATGAAAAATAAT
>CAZHOD010000083.1:0-7405 GCA_964534075.1 uncultured Spirochaetia bacterium | reverse complement strand
TGTCAGATCAGGATATGTTGCTTATACATCCATACACAGCATTTGACAAAAACTCTGCCATTCTTTAATATCATTATAAATTGGAGCAAGTAAAAATCGAATTTTTTGATGGATAGAATAGTATAACCTACCTGCTACAATATGCCAACACCAATTATCATCATTTAATTGATTTAAACAATTTTTAACCATGTACATATTATCTTTACTTTTATCTTCAAGAGTAATTTTTTTTGCCACAAAGGCACCTATTCCCTTATTATTTATCGGGTATCTAAGTGATTATTTTTAGCGTCCTTTAATTTGTTTGTATTATATATTATCTTAAATATTAGATTTTGTCAATTATATTAAAACGTGTGATAAGGCCGGAGCAGGAGCTGTTTTAGGGGGGATTATTTAGCGGAAAACCCCTGCTCCGGCGTGTCATGTCTGGTCGCTTGAGGACTCCTTTAAATACTCCCGTATATTCTCATTCAGCGGCGAGTCAAATATTTTTTTGTCAATCATATTGAAATCGGCTCCCGCGGTTATGAGTTCTTTTGTTATCGTCAAAAATCCTTTTTTTATGGCAATAGCCAGTGGTGTAAAATTCCATAGATTCTTTCGATTAATATCAGCCCCCGCCTTTATCAATTCTGTAACCAACTCAAGATTGTTGTTTTTCACCGCAAAATGCAGGGCTGTGTACTGTCCGAACGCCTTTATATTTACATCCGCACCGGCCTCTATCAGTTCTTTTGCCGTATTCAGGCGGTTTGCCTTAGCGGCGCAAAACAGAGGGGTGTAACCCGCAAGCCCTTTGGCGTTTATATCAGCGCCCGAGGTGATCAATAATTTGACGATTTTAAGGTGCCCTGAAAAAGCCGCGAACATCAAAGCAGTGTAATTTTCCTTGTTTTTATCATTAACGTCAGCGCCGGCTTCTATCGCCTTTTCGGCCTCTGCTATATTATTCGTGCAGACAGCCGTAAATAACTGTTCCTTTAATCTCATAATTAACTCCTGGTTTAATACAACGGTAACTTATTTTAATTTATCGCCGGTATCCAGCATCTTTTTTATAATTTTCAGCGGGACGCCTTTATCTGAAAACTGTTTTATCTTTTCGCATAGCCTTATATGACCGGGCGTATAAATTCTTCTTTTTCCGACCCACAGGGGAAATATAAGCTTCTTTTTTTCCAAGTTGCGCAGTGTCTGACGGTGAACTTTTAAAGCCCCGGAAACAGCGGCAATGCTGAATAGAGTTTCCGGCAATTCCAAATCCCTCTCTTTGTCCCCCAAAAAAAAACTTATTTTCTGGAATCATATTCGTATCTCCCGGCTCTGTCAGAATTTGAATCTTTTTTTATTAAAGAGCTTTAAACACGCTATGCTTATTTTTGCGTCATAAAGGTTTCCCATGTTTTTTGAGATTTCCTCGAGCGCCGCGGCAGAGCCAAGCGCTTTCCTGTAAGGCCTCTTGAATGTCATTGCTTCAACAACGTCGGCAATGCTTAAAATTTTTGTTTCCGGAAGTATGTCCCTGCCCTTTAACCCGGCCGGATAACCCGAGCCGTCAAGCCGTTCATGGTGCTGAAACACGATTTTCGCTACGGGCCAGGGAAAAGAAATGTCTTTTAATATGGCGTAACCCGCGCGGGAATGTTTTTTTATAATGCTGAACTCGCTTTTTGTCAGAGGTCCGGGTTTGTTAAGAATTTTATCGGGGATTACTATCTTCCCGATATCGTGAATTAAGGCGGCTATATATACGCCGGTTGTCCTGGTTTTTGAAAGTCCCGTTTCCTTGGCCAGCGCCTTTGCCAGTATGGCTGTTTTCTTCTGGTGTTCTATGGTGTAAGCGTCCTTGATTTCTATAACTTTCATCATGTCATAAATGCTTTTATATGTGGTTTTTATCGTATCCCGGCGGCCGGATGAAAGCTTTTCTTTTATACGGCTGATAGTGTTTTTAAGATTTCTTGACTCAAATTTTTTTATTGATACATTCCCTGCGACAGACTGAACCTGTTGCCGGACAGAGGTTTTTTGTATCATGTGATAGTCACCGATGGCCCGCGGTTAAAGAAAAGTAAGCCGACAGTAAAATAGTTTAAATTTGGTAAAAGATGAAAAGAATGTGGATAACTCGGGGGGGGGGGGGTGGAAACCACCTTTTTTCATAATGATTTTTTGATTCATTAAACCACCTCCCCAAGCGAGGACTCAATTTATTATACAATTGAACATACATCTATTTTAAAGTATAGACAATTTTTCTTATTATGTCAAGAATTAAATTTTATCGCAAAATAATTTACGGGTTTAAACAGTAAAAAACCATTAAATATTTACCTGCAATCCGTAAAAAAAACGGTTATTTTATGCCGTATTTTTTCTTGATTTCTTTTTCAGCAGCGAGCCAGTCGGACAACTCGTCCCCGGGTTCGCCTCCGCGGTTTTTATAGAGTTCCTCTGCTCTATGCCGGATCTCGTCCTGAAACGTCTCCAGAGACGGTTTTTCTTTCTTTACCTTTGCTTTTCTTGCCTTTGCCATAAAAAAGCCCCCTTAAAGTGTGATATATTTCAAATACTGTAAGTCCATGGATTTTTATATTTTTTCTTCCGTTATTACCCAGCTGTTTTCTTTTTTATCAGGCTTTATATCAAGCCTTACACTGGCACATATCGGGCATATCATGATAACGTGGTGCCCGGAGGGTCAAACGGCCAGTTCCGCTTTAAAACCGGGCATTCAAAATAATAATCCTCTTCCTTTTCTTTAACTATCGCATGTTTTATGTTCAGCTGTTCCCTCCTTCAACGGTTCTTTTAATAATTTGTTTTTATAATTCCGGCGCTACTTTTAGAGTTTTTGTCAAATTTTCCAATGTTTTATAAACGGACGATCACCTTATGAAAAGACTACCTGTCCATAAAACCCCCAGGCCAAAAAACATTATATATGTGATCTTTAAATTTCTATATATTTTAGTTGCATTAGTCAAGTTTTTTCTTTTGGCCTCTTTTTGAAATTTATTAAAGACCGCTATTGATATCGGATACAATATTAAAAACAATATAATAACATATATCAGAGAATATATCTCTTGATGTTCGATAAAAATAAACGAAATCAATGAACTTAGCAACCAATAAATACCGAATAACATGATAAGAAATATCAAGCTTTTTTTGTGAGCATCTTTTCTTTCCCTTTCGCCCCTTTTTTTAGCAATAAGATATAGAACCAAAAGAATTATTATTACTACAAAAGTTTGCATTTTTTCGCTCCTTTCCCCGAGGGCTTACCCCTGCCGGGGTTGATTTAATTGCCTTTTCTATATTATCACTCACGTGATACAAAAAATCAAGGCTGCGGCTGCCGTTTTTTCAAACCCGGATTTACCCCGGGGAAAATATACTGAACAGATATATAAACCGGCCCGGAGCCGCGCTGCTCAGAAGTTGAATTGTCAGGAAAACAGCCATTAATTCCGCATAAAATGTTTTACGCGGAATTAGGAATTATTCAATTTCTTCGAAATTTGACAGGTATATTACACCATCCTTTTTTATGTAAAAGTATATCCTGAATAAAAAGCCGGATTTGGATGTAAAGTTTTTGTCCCTGAGTGAGCTGTATTCATAAGGCACGCGGCCCTCTAACGATATTTCAGTTATCGCCATGAAACCGTCCTTTTCCTTAAATTCCTTTAAACGGGATATGCGGGCGATAACTTTATGCATGGATTTGCGCTGTGCCGGGGTTAATAACAGAAAGTTTTCTAAAAATTCCTTTAACATTTTTATAAGGCGCATTTGTTATAGGCCGAGCTTTTTGGCTGTGTCAAAGTAGTCAGTTGCTTGCTTTTCACGCTCGTCTAAGTTGGAAAATGTTGCCAGCATCTCTTTTTTGCGCTCTTCGCGGATTTCGCGCCTGGCGGCGCGCTCCATGAATTTACCGAGCTTTAAACCGCGCTCGTCACAGAATTTTTGCAGTTCTTTTAATGTCTGTGAGTCCATTTTAAATGTGCAGGTTTTGCTGATTCCCATTGTTGCACCTCTTTTCTTTTTGGCTTAACTATAGTTTATATGACTTTGGTCATATTGTCAATCCAAAAGTTTTAAGGTGCCCTGACACGGTTATTATGCTTTCATTCTTCAAATCTGCCGGTTTTCAAGAGCTTCTAAATTAGAACTCTCACTGACTTAAATTGTTCCTTAATAACAAAAACACCTGATTTAATGATTATATTTTACGGTTTTTTCTTCATTTCCGCGAAGCGTTTATTGTACTCCCTGATAAAATGGGTCCTGGTAAGAAGGCCCAGGAGTTTTTTTGTCTTTTTCTCGAGCACAGGCAGAGCGTCATAATCCTTTTTTATAAATTTATGCAGGGCAAAATGCAGGTCATCCTCCGGCGTCACATACTCAAAATCCCTGAAAGATATATCATCCGCTACAGCCGCTTCGAGCACATCCCTGTTTGAGAGCTCTTCCCGTATGTCCTCCAGTGTAAAAACTCCCGTCAACCTCGCGTCTTCTTTTGTGTCCACCACCGGAAACGTATCCTGCGTTGTGTGCGTAATTATTTCTACAACTTTCTCAAGCGGCATTCTTCTTGGTATAATAACAATGTCCTTTGTGTCTATGGTAATATCGCCAACCCTTATATCCTCAAGAACATCGATTTCAAAATCCCCCTTGTGAGCCGGCGAATCCAAAATACTTTTTGCCTGCTCCCTGTAAAGGGTGAAAGGCTTCCTGTTAAGAAGGAACGCGGTGGACGCGACCAGCATCATGGGCACAAGCAGCTCATATCCGCCTGTCATTTCCATGACCATAAAAAGCGATGACAAAGGCACCCTCGCCACGCCCGCGAAAAACCCGCCCATACCGACCACAACAAAAGCCGCCTGTACCGGCATCCATTCGGGGGGAAACACATGCTGAAACACTCCTCCGACGCTTCCGCCAAGCATGGCGCCTATAAATAATGAGGGCGCGAACACCCCGCCGGAACCGCCGGAGCCTATTGTAAAAGACGTAGCCAGTATCTTTCCCACAACAAGAATAATAAGTATATTCAGGGGCAAAAGGCCGTCAAATGCCATCTGTATGTATCCATAACCTCCTGCCAGCACCTGCGGAAAAAAAATACCCATGGCACCGACCAAAAATCCGCCTACAGCGGGTTTAAGCACCTCTTTTATTTTCATTTTTTTGAACCGGCCGGAGATGCTGTAGAATGTCTTCACGTATAACACACCAACTACCGCGCATATCACGCCAAGAAGCGTATAGGGCACAAGCTCATAAGCGGACTCAAAAAAAACCCCGCTTATGTTAAAAAGATGTTCTTTCCCGAATACAGCCCTGAACAGGGAGAAAGAAACTATGGAAGATATAATGGAAGGTATCAGCGCCTCTGATTCCATGTCCTGGTTCCTGTACATTACCTCTACCGCGAAAATAGCCCCTCCCAGAGGAGCGCCGAATATGGCGGATATACCCGCGCCCGCTCCGGATATAAGCATTATCCGCCTGTCTCTTGCCGGTACTTTCATTTTTCTTCCGAAAAAAGAGGCGAATCCCGCGCCTATCTGCGCTATGGGCCCTTCCCTTCCGGCCGAACCGCCGCTTCCTATTACAAATATTGTCGCGAATATCTTGGCAATCGCGGTTTTTAAACTTATATTTCCGTTTTGTTTATGAAAACTTTTTATTACGTCATCGGTGCCATGCCCCTTTGTATCCGGAGCAATTTTAGCCGAAATCAAACCCGCGACAAGCGCTCCCGCGGCGGGAAGAAGAAGAATCGCCCATTTTTTCAGGCCGGGCTGAAAAACAGCCTGCCCCATTTCATTACCGCTGTGTCCGCCTATCCCTTCCAGCATAAACCGGCTCATAAAATCAAGCGCTTTCATAAAAACTGCCGCTCCGAAGGCCGCTACGACTCCGATAATGAGCCCGTAATATATCCATTTCCCGCTTTTAAGCATTCCGGTTTTCCTGATAAAAGCGCCTGTTTTAAGCAGATATTTATAATACATACTTTTCCTGTAACGTTTTCTGTCAATCCTGTTACCGGGCATGTATGATTTCCCCTCTGTTTTTAATGAGTGTAAATGATTATTTGCTTTCGGTAACCAGTGTAATCCTCATCGCGCTCTTCTGCTCGCCTTCGAGCTCAAGGTGCGCGAAAGACGGCTTACAGAGTATCTCTGTATTTTCCTCTGCCACGTATTCCCTGGCTATTGCCACTGCTTTCATCGCCTGGTTCACCGCGTTCGGCCCCATAACCATTATTTCCACCTCTTTTTTCTCGCGGATATTGTTGGCTATGGAACCCGCGACGGATTTTGGGTTTGATTTTCCCGATACCTTTAATTTAGCTGCCTCCATTTTCATACCTCCTTTAATTTTTTAAGGCCGCGGGCCCTTTTTTCCGACAGAAATATCATATACCCTGTTTTTACTTACGCCCATTTTTTCCGCGACCTGCCTTACCGCCCCGCTTTTTTTCATGCCTTTTCTCATTTCCTCCTCTATCCCTGCCTTTATTTTCTCATCCCCGGGTTTTTCTTTTTTTTCCTCCCCGCCGGACACAACTATTATAAACTCGCCCTTTAACCTGCCGCCTTTAAACTTTTTCAGTAAAAATCCCGGGCTTCCCCTGTAAATTTCCTCGTGGATTTTCGTGAGTTCCCTGACAACCGCAATTTTCCTTGTTTCGGCAAGTACGCCGGCAGCTGTTTCCAGGGTTTTTATAATCCTCCCCGGGGCCTCGAAAAAAATTACCGGCACGGATGATTTTTCCGCCTTCTCCAGTTCCGCCAATAACTCCTTTTTTTTCCTTGGCAAAAACCCCCGAAAAAGAAACCTGCCCGGGTCAAAACCTGACACAACGGCTGCGGCGGTAACAGAAGACGGGCCGGGTATGGGCGATACCCTCAGCCCTTCTTTTATGCATTCCGAGACTATAAAAAACCCGGGGTCCGATAAAAGAGGGGTTCCGGCGTCCGACACCAAAGAGACATCCCTGCCGGAGCCAAGTGTTTTGATTAAATGCCTAGCCCTGAATTTTTCATTGAATTTATGGCATGAAACAACAGGAGAAGAAATATTATGCCTGCTTAAAAGCTTTTTTGTAACCCTTGTGTCTTCGGATAATATCAACCCGCTGCCTTTTAAGGTTTTTATTGCCCTTAAAGTTATGTCATCCATATTTCCTATGGGCGATGCGACGATATAGAGTGTGCCCGTAATCATAATGCTTCCTTTATGACGCGAATTTTCCCCGCAGCCTTTTTATTTCACTGCTGATATCATTGTTTTCTTTTTTTAATTTTTCTATTGATTCCCCCACTTCATTTACCTGCGAGGCCTTGTAGTCTATTCTTGCCTGCTGTTTCTC
>CAZHOD010000082.1:0-7409 GCA_964534075.1 uncultured Spirochaetia bacterium | reverse complement strand
ATAGGCGGCATTTACGCCACGCTCTGCCCAGAGCACGCGGCGAAAAACGCCCCTACTGCCATGATATGGAGGGGCAATGTAACCCCTTTATTGTTAAAACAAATAAACAGGGTATGCGGCCCGGGCCTCGATATTATTGACGAAAAGGAATTCGAAGAAATTCCGCCTGATTATTCATTTTATCCGAAAACACCCTACGCGGCGGCCAGGCTGACAGCAGGGTGCCCTTTTAACTGCACTTACTGCGCTATAAAACAGTTTTGCGAAAGTTACAGGCAGAGGGATAAAAGCGGTATTCTGAAGGAATTTGAAAACTACAGCCGCGCCGGCATAAAAAACATCGCTTTTTACGATGACGCTTTGTTATATAAAAATTATTTTATAAAATCAGTGCTGGAGCCGGTTATAAAAAAAGGGTTTAATTTCAGTTTTCACACGCCCAACGGGCTGCACGCTTCTTACATAGACAAAGAGCTGGCCGGGCTGATGAAACAAGCCGGGTTCAGGGGCCTGAGAATTTCTCTGGAAAGTTCTGATTACGGTTTACAGAAAAAGACCGGGGGGAAAATATACAATGATAAATTCGAGGAGGCTGTTAAAAATTTGAAAAACGCGGGGTTCAGCGGGGCGGACATAGGTGTTTACATGCTTGCGGGGATGCCGGGACAGGATTTCCGGTCGATTAAAAAAGACGTTGAATACGTCAAAAAATTAGGCCTGAAAATAAAAATCGCCAATTATTCGCCGATACCGGGCACCGTGGATTTTAACCGCCTGAACCCGGAAATAAAGGCGGCGCTCGAAAATGAGCCGTTAAAACAAAATGAGTTTTATTTTCTCTGTATTAATAACCTGTACGGTTGGAAGGAAAACGAAGAATTAAAATCGGATATAGACACTTACAACTCGGGGCTGAAAAATTAAAATGCTGAAAAAAAGAAAAAACAGGTATGGTTACATACTGGAAAAAGAAGGGCCCATGCTGGTGCCGGGGCTCATTTACGGTAGCCCGGAGATTATTGAAGCAGCGGGGCAGAAACCGGTTGAGCAGCTTAAAAATACGGCGTGCCTCCCGGGAATAGTAAAACACGCCATAGCCATGCCGGATATGCATCCCGGTTACGGGTTCCCCATAGGAGGGGTTGCGGCAGTTGACGCCGATACCGGTGTTGTTTCGCCCGGGGGCGTGGGTTATGACATTAATTGCGGGGTCAGGCTTATGCGCACGCACCTGACTGAAAAGGATTTAAAAGGCAAAATTGAGAATATTGCCGTCGGCCTTTTTAAAAAAGTGCCGTCAGGAACAGGAAAAGGCGGCGCGGCGGCTGTAAGTAAAAAGGATTTTGAAAATATTCTGAAAAAAGGGGCAAAATGGGCCGTTGAAAAAAGGTATGGCAAGGATGAGGACCTGGAAAGGACGGAAAACAGGGGCAGGCTTTTTTATGGCCCTTATGCCGGCCCTGTTTCCAAAAAAGCTTATGAAAGGGGTATGGCTCAAACCGGGAGCCTGGGTTCGGGAAATCATTTCCTCGAGGTCCAGGCCGTGGATGAAATTTTTGACCCTGAAGCAGCGGAAAAACTGGGGATTTACAACGGCGCGATAAGCGTGATGCTGCATACCGGCTCAAGGGGTTTCGGGCATCAAATATGCTGTGATTACTTGGATATGTTCAAAAAGGCCGCGTCGAAATATTCGATAAATATACCCGACGCGCAGCTTGCCTGCGCGCCAATTAAGTCAGAGGAGGGGAAACAATATATAAACGCGATGAACGCGGCGGCGAATTTTGCCTGGGCAAACAGGCAGGTTATTACCGGTGTGGTGCGGGCTGTGTTTGAGGAGGTTTTCCGCTCCGGTTCGGATAAGCTCGGCATGGAGGTTGTTTACGACATATCCCATAACATAGCCCGTTTTGAAACCCATGTTGTGGATGGTAAAGAAAAAAAACTGTGTGTGCACAGAAAAGGCGCGACGCGCGCTTTGCCTCCGGGCCATGCCGGCCTTGACGGGATTTTAAGGGAAATCGGCCAGCCTGTTTTGCTTCCAGGCGACATGGGCAGGCCCTCTTTTGTCCTTATCGGCAGCAAAAGCGGGGAAGAGGCGTTTTATTCCTCGGCACACGGCGCGGGAAGGCTGCTTTCGCGCAAAGCCGCGCTTAAAAAAGGAAAAGGCAGGGATATTATTAAAGAGCTTAAGGATAAAAATATATTAATAATGGCAAGGTCAAAAAAATTCCTTGCTGAAGAGGCGCCTTATGCCTATAAAAACGCGGTTGATGTGGCGGACGCGGTTGAAAAGGCGGGCCCGGCAAAAAAGGTGGCAAAACTAAAACCCCTGGCGGTTATAAAAGGATGAAACAGGTTTAAAACTGAAAACTTAAAGGTTAAAACTGAAAGTTGATTTGGCAGCCTGGAGGCTTGGCGGCTAAACAGCGGATGTCCGGATGATTAGGCGGTTGGAGGTTTGGCAAAAACAACAAGCAAACAGTAACAAGTAAAAACAATGTTTTTATTTGGAATACGGAATCGTTTTTAATATAAATATGAACCCGTATTTGTTTTATTGAAAATGTGAATGGGAAATGGTAGTTGTCTTTAAAGGCACGGCGCCGACGCCTTTTTTATAAAATTATTGTATTATTATTTAAAATAATATATAATTCTTAACATATTATACAGATGAAAGGAGCAGGGGAATGTCTGATTACAGCGCGTATTTTACAAGGATGAAAGACGATACAATAAAACAGGTCAACCCCTTTACGGGTACGGAGGTATGGACCGTGCCGGGCCGGGCAAGCAAACCTATTACAAATACCATACCAAAAACAGCGGAAAAACTGCCTAAAAAGAAAAAAGAGGATTACTGTAATTTCTGCGAGACAAAATATTTAAATACACCGCCGGAAAAGGACAGGCTGGTAAAAATCGGGAAAAAATATGTTTCCGCGCAAAATATTTCCGCGTCGATGTTGAATAAGACAAAACCCGCGTTCAGGAGGATACCCAACCTTTTTGAGATTGTTACCATAGATTACTGGAAAAAAAATTACTGGTACAGACTGAGCGGGGAATATAAAAAACACAAAGAACAGTATTTCTCAAATAAAAAGGGCCGTGAGCATGCCACGCACATGGTGGATTTGAAACTAAAATTATCCGGAAGGAACCCGGAAGAGGTTGCTGACAGGGAAAAATACGAGCTTGCGGACGCCTTTTTCGGAGGCGGACACGAGATTATCGTCGCCAAAAGGCATTATATAAAAAACGCGAAATATAATACACAGCTTTGCTCGTCCGGCGAGCTTACACCCGAAGAGCATTTTTATTATTTGAAATTCACCATAAAAGCGATGAAATCCATTTACGCGAACAACAGGTACGTAAGGTATATATCGATATTCCAGAACTGGCTCAAACAGGCCGGCGCTTCCTTCGACCACCTGCATAAGCAGATGGTCGCCATAGACGAATGGGGTGTTTCCATACAGAGAGAAATCGATCTTATTAAAAAAGACCCGAATATATACAATGACCTGGCGGCTAATCTTGCGACCCACCTGAACCTTGTGGTGGCGGAGAACGACTACGCGATAGCTTTCTCGGATATAGGGCACAGGTTCCCGACCATATCGATATTTTCAAAGAGCGACAAGTATTACCCCTACGAACTCAGCGACCGCGAGCTTAAGGGATTTTCCGATATACTTCACTCGATACACAATGCCCTGACCCCGCAGATAGCCACGAACGAGGAGTGGTACTATACCCCCAAGGACAGCATATATATTATGCCGTGGCACATACTTATAAAGCTCAGGGTAAACACGCCTGCCGGGTTCGAAGGCGGAACAAAGATTTATATTAATCCCAGGGACCCTTATGACCTCAGGGACAGTATAATAGACAGGTTAAATGAGCTTAAACGCCTGAAAAAACTCGCGGGCGGGATAAAGATAGGCGAAAACTGCCGTACAAAACCGAACCCGCTGAGATACTCACGGCGTTATTTCAGGTAAACCGAGGTGTAACATGAAAAGATATTTTTTATTTTTAATAATTGTGGTTTTTGTTTTTTATTCCTGTTCGACCGGCGGCACGCGGGTAAAAAAAACAGAAAAACCTAAAGAAGAAAAATCCGCGAAGGCAGGGGCGGTTGACGCGCTTTTTGAGGGCGACGGGGAAGAAAAACCCGAAGAGGAGGACGGGAAAAGCCCCATAGAAAAGTTAAGGGAGCTCAAGGAAAAAAATAAACGAAAAGAAGTTTCAGCCGGGCCGGTTGCCACGGCCACGCCGCGGGATCTGGACGATGATATAATCGCGGTCATAGGCGGATACACACTTACAAAGGACAAATATAATATTATACTCGATTACATGCGGGAGAGGCATGATTATAAACTTACCGAAGAGCAGAAAAAGGAGTTTATAAATTTTATCATAAACAAAAAGCTTATGGCCATGGAAGCAAGGAACAGGGGCTATGCCGAAAAAAAAGAAATCAAGGTAAAATATGAATGGGATTTTGACGATATAGTATCGCACGAGTTTTATGAAAAAAACGTAGAGGAAAAATCCGGGGTTTCCCTTTCGCAGGCCCGGAACTATTACAAAAAAAACAAAGAAGACTTTGTAGAGATAAAGGCCCGGCATATACTGGTAAAAAACAAGGGGCTCGCGAAAAATCTTTATAAAAGGATACTCGCGGGCGAGGATTTCGGGGAGCTCGCGGAAAAATACTCGCAGGATGAGACAACAAAAGGTTCCGGCGGCTTGCTGGGGTTTTTTTCAAAAGGGAATATGGTCAGGGAATTCGAGGACGCTGCTTTCGCACTTTCCAGGGGGGAGGTTTCCGGGCCCGTAAAGACGGTTTTCGGTTACCATATCATAAAAGCCGAGGACAAAAGAAAAATATCTTTTACAGAGTCCAAGGATAAAATACTGAAAATGATAGAAGAAAAAAAGAAACAGGTTGTTTTTGACAGGATGATAGAAAACCTGAAGAAAAAATATAATGTCATTATTAACAAAAATATTACCGAATAAAAACGAGGGATAGCCGGGATGTTTGACCAAAAAATATTAAGGATTATCCTTATTGCCGCAGCGTCGCTTATTCTTTTCTCATGCGCGCCAAGGAAAGTGCTTAAGACAACAGAGTCCGTGGCAGAGGGCAGAAAAGTAGAGGTTACTGAAAAGGAAATTTCGTACTGGAAGGACCTTTCCCGGACGGGTAAGGACTCGATAGAGCGCTCAAAAGGGGCTTTCTGGTCCGGCCAGTATTACCTGAACAGAGGGGATCACAAAGCCGCGATCGAATATTTCAGCTATAACCGGAAATACTACGTGAATGTGAAATGGGGCTATCTTTCGGTCATGAGGCTGGCGGAAATATACACGGAAAAAAAGGAAATAGAAAAGGCAGCGGAAGCAATCAGCGTGCTGGCGGAAAAACAGAGGAAGTTTCCTTCTTTTAAAAATGTGGCGGAGCGAAAGCTGGAAAAATTAGCGTCAGTTATGACGGAAAAGCAGCTCAACACTTTATACGAAAGCCATACTCACCCGATTATAGATGAATATGTGCTTTATCACCTCTGCAGAGCCGCTTTTAAAAAAAACGATTACAGCGCCTTTTTTAAATACGCCAGGATATTTCTCGCTGATTTCAGCAAATCGGCTTTTTACGATGAAATTCTTAAAAAATTCAAGGAAGCCGTAAAATATAAACCTGTTAACAACAGGAAGCTGGGCGTAATAATACCTCTTTCGGGAAAGGCAATGGACATAGGAAAAATAGTAAGGAGCGGGCTGGATCTCGGGATAGGGGAATACAACAGGGGGAAAGAAGAGGATGAAAAGGTTTCGCTGGTATATATCGACGAGGCGCTGCCCGGGCTCGAGGACAATGTAATTAAAGCTATAGAGGAGGAAAGCGTAATCGCTTTTATAGGCCCCCTGTACAGCAGGACGGTCAAAGAGCTTCTGCCTTTAATAGAAAGGTATAACGTCGCGCTTTTTTCCCCGACAGCCTCGCAGCCGGGCCTGGCAGCGGAAAGTAATTATTTTTTCAGGAACTGCGGTACAGCGAGGGGGCAGGCGTACGCGATGGCTCGTTACGCAGCAAAGGAAACCGAACATAAAAAGCTCGCGACTATTTACCCGGAAAATCCGTACGGCAGGACACTGAGCAGGTTTTTTACAGAAAAATTCAACAGTATGGAGCCTCAGGGGGTTACAAGGCAGGTGTCTTATTCCCCCAAAAAAAGCGATTTTAAAAAACAGATGGTGCTTTTAGGGGGAATCGACGCCATACTGCTCAAGGAAAAAAGGGCAGGGGAAAAAAGGGCGCTCGCCAAAGAGATGGAGGCGGCCGGCGAGAGAATAAGGGAGAGGATAATAGATTATATGACTCTTTATAAGGGGCAAAAGCTTGACGAGGAGGACCTTCCAAAAATAGAAATAACCCTGCTTCCTCTGGCGCCGTTAGGCGAAAACATAACGCGTTTTGATATTGACAGGGAAATGACGTATAAATTAAGTTATGCCGCGGCAAAGAGCAAAAGGATCAGGGTCAATAAGCAGGCCCGGTCCAACAGGGCCATGCGCGACATCGGAGTCGGCCCCGCGGACCTTGACCGTGAACTGGCGCTGAACGTGGCTTACAGGCTGGACAGCGATGTGCTTATATGGGGAAGGATAGAGGAAGAAGAACCTGAAACAGAAGAAAGTTCCTTTACTCCGGAAGACAGCGGGGTTAATACAATGTGCTCAAATTTTTTACCGGATGCGTATATCGATGAGGACGGAAATACCAAAACAGCGTACAATTTTGAGCACAGGGATTATTATCATTATAACGTTACGATTTACGTGCTTTCCGTAACCGATGAACAGATTATAGACGAAATACATATAGATTACAGGCGGCTCAAAAAACCCAGGGCAAACCCTCTCGGAATAGACGCGCTTTATATACCGTCCGGAGAAAGAAAAATTGTACTTATAAAGGACCAGCTTAAATTTTATGATTTTGACCTGCCTGTTTTCGGAAGTTCATCGCTGGCGGGAAATTACCTGAAAAATTTCAAAAAGAGCGTGGAAGGGATAATATTTCCGATTGAATATTACGCCGGGGATAATTCTGATAAAGTGCGCGGATTTGTAACAAAATACAGGGATAAGTACGCGAGCAACACGAACGTTATATCCGCAAACTCGTACGATTTGATAAGGATAATGTGCGCTCTGGTGGAAAGAAACATCAACTCGAGGGAAAGTTTTAAAAACGTGCTTAAAAGCGTGCGCAATTATGTCGGTGTCACGGGAAAATTTTCTTTTAACGGGCACGGCGATTCAGTAAAAGATTATTATATTATGAAAATGGGGTCATCAGGGCCCGTGTACCTGCG
>CAZHOD010000081.1:5799-7441 GCA_964534075.1 uncultured Spirochaetia bacterium | reverse complement strand
ATGGTTTCCGGTTTTTTTATCTCGCCGCAGGACCACTGCTTTATCATTTCCGGCGAAGCCAGTGATATCCTTATGGCGTTAAAGTCTTTTTCCCTGACCTTCTGCTCGTCTTTTGTTTTTAAAAGCTCTGTAAGGTTCATCGGAGCAGCGGCCGGCTTTTCTTTTTTTACCTTCTTTTTATCTTTTTTCTTTTTATCCTTGGCCATTAAAACATCTCCTTATTTTTTATATTGCGGCGCGTCGCCGGCGCCCTATTTTGATTTTTTTGCCTTCTTTTTCATGAGCTCTATATTAAGCCCCAGCCCCTGCAGTTCCTTGACAAGTACGTTAAAGGACTCGGGCATCCCCGGCTCGGGTATGTTTTTACCCCTTACTATGGCCTCGTAAAGTTTTTTCCTTCCTTCGACGTCGTCGCTCTTTACCGTAAGCATTTCCTGGAGCGTATAAGCGGCTCCGTAAGACTCGAGCGCCCATACCTCCATTTCTCCGAACCTCTGCCCGCCGAACTGCGCCTTTCCTCCGAGGGGCTGCTGGGTAATGAGCGAATAAGGGCCTATTGACCTGGCATGTATCTTGTCATCTATCATGTGAACCAGTTTCATTACGTACATAATGCCTGTAGTGACCCTGTTCGAAAAAGGCTCTCCTGTCCTGCCGTCATAAAGCACGGCCTTACCGTCTTCGTCAAGCTCCGCTTTTTTCAGCCAGTCCTTAAGCTCCCTTTCCTTCATGCCGTTGAATACCGGCGTCATAAATTTCAGGCCAAGCTTTTTAGCCGCCCACCCCAGGTGGGTTTCCAAAAGCTGGCCGACGTTCATACGCGAAGGCACGCCCAGAGGGTTCAGTATTATATCGGTCGGTGTGCCGTCAGCAAGGTACGGCATATCCTCCTCGGGTAATATCCTGGAGATAACGCCTTTGTTCCCGTGCCTTCCGGAAAGCTTGTCCCCGACCGAAACCTTTCTTTTCTTCGCTATCAGTACCTTTACAAGCTTGATTACTCCCGGGGGTAAATCGTCCCCTTTGTGCTGTTTCTTTTCCCTGTATTCCTCGTCCGCCGCGTTCTTCCTGTATTCTATATATGTTTTCGCGTATTCTTTTTGTTTTTTCTTTTCGTCCGCTGACATATCGGAAGCGTCTATTTCCGCGAGGGTTTCTTTTAACTGCTTATCCAGCTCCTGTGCTTTTTTATCCCTTTCTTTTTTCAGTTTGCCGGCCCTCTCCTCTTCCTTGTCCTTTCTTCTTCCCTTTTCTTTCCTGGAAAATATCCTGATATCCGTAATAATACCTTCTATCCCCGGCGGCACCCTGAGGGATGTGTCCTTTACATTATCCGCTTTTGAGCCGAATATTGCCTTTAAAAGTTTTTCCTCGGGCGTTAAGTTTGACCCTGAAATCGGCGTCACCTTCCCTACGAGTATGTCACCCGGTTTTACTTTCGCGCCCGTCCTTATTATCCCTCCCTGGTCGAGATTCTTTAAAGTATCCTCTGAAACATTCGGTATGTCCCTGGTGATTTCTTCGGGCCCGAGTTTGGTGTCCCTGGCCTCGACTTCGTATTCTTCTATGTGCACCGAAGTAAACGCGTCGTTCTTTAAAAGCCGCTCGCTTATGACTATGGCGTCCTCGTAATTGTACCCGT
>CAZHOD010000081.1:709-5789 GCA_964534075.1 uncultured Spirochaetia bacterium | reverse complement strand
CCCGCACGTTCTTGCCGAAAGCCAGCTCACCTGAATCCATGCCCGGCCCGTCCGCCAGTATATCGCCCTTTTTAACCCGGTCACCTTTTTTAACAAGAGGCTTTTCGTTTATTGTCGTGTCCTGATTTGTCCTTCTGAATTTTTTCAGGTCATAAACCTCTATTTTTTCCCTGATGGTCCGGCCGCTTGTGTTGTCCTTAAGCACGACCACAACATCGGAATCCGCGTAAGCTACATGCCCTGCTCCCCTCGAAACAACGGCCCTGCCGGAATCAGCCGCCGCCTTTTTTTCCATTCCCGTCCCGACAAAAGGTGAGTCAGTAGCGAGAAGAGGCACAGCCTGCCTCTGCATGTTTGAGCCCATAAGCGCCCTGTTCGCGTCATCATGCTCGAGGAAAGGTATAAGGGCGGCTGCCACTGATACAACCTGCTTGGGCGATACGTCTATATAATCTACCTCAGAAGGTTCTACCAGGGGATAATCGCCCCTGAACCGCACGAGCACCATTTCTTCAAGTATTTTTCCTTTATCATCGGTTCTTATATCCGCGGGCCCTATCCTGTAATTATCTTCCCTGTCCGCGGTAAGGTATTCTATCTCACCGGTAGCCTTCCCGTTCTTCACCTTTCTATACGGGGTCTCGATAAACCCGTAATCATTAACCCTCGCGTAGGTCGCGAGAGATGTTATCAGCCCGATATTCTGGCCCTCGGGTGTTTCTATGGGGCAAAGCCTGCCGTAATGGGTAAAATGAACGTCCCTTACCTCAAAACCGGCCCTTTCCCTGTTGAGCCCCCCGGGCCCGAGCGCGGATATTCTTCTTTTATGCGTGAGCTCGGCCAGTGGGTTTACCTGGTCCATGAACTGCGAAAGCTGGCTTGAACCAAAAAACTCCTTGATGGCCGCTATAAGCGGTTTAGGGTTGATAAGATTGGCGGGTATCGCGTTTTTCATGTCTATTATGGTCATTCTTTCCCTTATCATTTTCTCCACCCTGACCAGCCCCACCCTGAACTGGTTCTCCACAAGCTCACCGACGCTTCTTACGCGCCTGCTGCCCAGGTGGTCTATGTCTGACTTCTCTATTTTACCGGCATTAACGTCAAAAAACTTTCTTACCGCGGTAACCATATCCTCTTTATCCAGGGTTTTTATTATTTTGTCCCGGGAAAAGCCGAGCCTCTTGTTTAATTTATAACGCCCCACAACCCCCAGGTTATACCTTTTATTGTCGAAAAACAAAGTCTTAAAAAGCGCCTTGGCGCCGGAAAGCGTGGCCGGTTCTCCCGGCCTCATTTTCCTGTATATCTCTATCAGGGCGTCCTGTTCGCTCTTCACATTATCTTTTTTCAGGGTTTTAAGAATATTAACATACGGGTGCTGCGTGCTTTTTTCAGTCAAAAGGGGAAGCAGCTTTATCTTTTTTATTCCCGCTTTTCTTATTTCATCGACAAGTTCACGGTTAAGAAGCGTCGCGGCCTCTGCTATTATTTCTCCTGTTTCTTTGTCGACAACATCCTCAGCCAGCACCCTGTCCGCGAGGCTCCTGCTTTCCATCCCGATTTCCTCTATCTCGCTCTTATCGAAAAACAGGCCTAAAATATCCTCATTGGTAGAATAACCAAGTGCCCTGAGAATGGTCGTGACATAAAACTTTTTCTTCCTGTCCAGCTTACAGTGCAAAACATCGTTTGAGTCGTATTCTATTTCTATCCATGTCCCCCTGTACGGGACTATCCTGCCCACATAAACCGAGGCACCGAAAAGGCCCGCTGCCGCCTCCTCTTCCTCAAAACTGATTCCCGGCGAGCGGTGAAGCTGGGATACTATTACCCTTTCCGCCCCGTTTATGACAAAAGTCCCCCTGCCTGTCATAAGCGGTATATCACATATGTGCACTGCCTGCTCCGGGGCCTCTTTCAGCGACATCTCGTTTGTTTTATCGTCTATTTCCTTAATGGCGAGCCTGAATATGCCCTTGAGCGAAGCGGCGTACGATTCTCCCCTTTCTATACATTCCTCGACCGAATATTTCGGTTTCCCGAACTCATACCCGACAAACTGAAGCGTGTAATAACCGTTAAAATCGGATATGGGAAATACG
The DNA here is from genome assembly GCA_964534075.1 of uncultured Spirochaetia bacterium. Taxonomy (GTDB): domain Bacteria; phylum Oederibacteriota; class PGYV01; order PGYV01; family CAYTNY01; genus CAZHOD01. Next base: position 3,684 of record CAZHOD010000081.1, on the reverse strand, counting down.
CTGTTAAACACTTCCTGCAGCCCTTTTTTCTTCCTCTTATCAGCGGGTACATCCATCATGAGGAATTCTTTATAGGATTTTTTCTGTATTTCCATCAAATCGGGGATTTCAAGGACTTCCTCTATATTTGTTTTCTGTTTAATCCTTGTCATATAAACCCCTTTCAAAAAATAATATTATTCGATTTCCGGCCGCGTACCCGCCGCCTTACGGCCGGGGCATGCGGGATGCCTTAAACTGCTTACTTAAGTTCTACACTCGCTCCGGCTTCTTCGAGCTTGGCTTTCATTTTCTCGGCGTCTTCCTTGGGAACGCCTTCCTTTACGGGTTTCGGCGCGCTGTCCGCGATACCCTTGGCTTCCTTAAGCCCCAGGCTGGTAAGTTCCCTTATAGCCTTGATGACCTGAATTTTCTTGTCACCGCACGAGGAAAGCACGACGTCAAACTCATTCTTTTCCTCTTCTTCCTCGCCGCCGCCCGCGGCCGGAGCTCCCGCTCCCGCCATCATAACCGGGGCTGAGGCTGAAACGCCGAATTTTTCCTCGATCGCCTTTACAAGCTCATTCAGTTCCACAACACTCATTCCTTCGATTTCCTTGATAAAATCTTCTTTTGACATTGCCATCTTTCCGCTACCTCCTTAAAAAATATTATGGTTTTTGTTTTTCATGCCTATTCCCTGTCCCTTTTACGGAATCAGGGGCATGGAATCTGTAATTATTTTTTATCCGCCACTGCCTTAAGCGCGTTAACCAGCCCTCTTCCCGGGCCTGCAAGCACATTGGCTATACCGCTTATCGGGCTGTTTAGGGCCATGGCGAGCCTGGCTATAAGCTCCTCGCGCGAAGCGAGTTTGGATATTTCTTTTATCTGCTCTATTGAATACTGCTTTTCTTCTATATAACCGCCTTTTATCTCAAGCTGTTCGTTTTCTTTACCGAATTTTGCCAGAGTCTTTATGGCCGCCACGTAATCCTCGCAAAAAACCATGCCGGTTACGCCGGTAAAAAGCTTTTTCATACCGGAATTTATTTTAAGCTCATCCAGCGCTCTTTTTGAAAGGGTGTTTTTTACCACCTTATACCCGGCCCCTGCTTTTTCCAGTTCCCTCCTGAGCTTATTAATCTGCTCCACGGAGAGCCCCTGGTAATTGGTTATTATTACGCCCGTGGAATCTTTAAGTTTCGCTATTGTTTCGTTTACCACCAGTTGTTTTTTTTCTCGGTTTCCCATTATTGCCACCTCATCATAAATACTTTTTAAATTCCAGCGGAACGCCGGCTCCCATGGTCGTTGAAACGTTCATCGACCTTATATACTGCCCCTTTGTGCTTAAAGCGGGCAGCCTGACAAAATTAGTGATGAAATATTCCACGTTTTCCTTTAAGGCTTCCTCGCTGAAAGATATTTTACCGACAGAAAGGTTCACTACGCCTTCCTTGTTTGTCCTGTATTCCGTTTTTCCTGCCTTGAATTCCTTTACCGCCTTCGCGGGATCCGGGGTAACGGTCCCTGATTTTGGATTGGGCATGAGCCCTTTTGTGCCCAGTATTTTTCCAAGCTTGCCTACTTCCTTCATCATATCAGGCGTTGCTATTGCCACGTCAAAATCAAGCCATCCGCCTTTTATCTTCTCTATATACTCATCCGCGCCGGCGTAATCAGCTCCTGCCTCCTTCGCCTTTTTTTCATTCTCTCCTCTGACAAAAACGAGCACTTTTACTTTTTTTCCCGTCCCTTGGGGCAGGGCTATTGTGGTCCTTATCTGCTGTTCGGCCTGTACGGGCTTTTTTGCCAGTTTAACCGAAATATCAACGCTCTCGTCGAACCCTGCCTTCGGTTGTTTTTTAAGTATCCCGACGGCTTCCCCGACGTCGTATTTTTTGTCTTTGTCGACCAGTTCGTCAACTTTCTTTTTTCGTTTGCTTGCTGTTTTCATTATCCGCTCCTTCTCAATTTTACTCTACTGTTATGCCCATGGACCTGGCTGTACCCTCCACGATCTTTACCGCGGAATCAAGCTTCGTTGTGTTAAGGTCGGGCATTTTTTCTTTCGCTATCTCTTCCACCTGCGCTTTTGTTATTTTCGATACTTTATTTTTGTTCGGCTCACCCGAGCCTTTTATAATACCGGCTGTTTTTTTAAGAAGCACCGGTACGGGCGGCGTTTTTGTAATAAACGCAAACGTCCTGTCCTCAAAAACATCTATTACGACCGGCAGCACCGTATCTCCCTTGTCCTTTGTCTTGTCGTTGAACCTTTTGCAGAAATCCATGATATTAACGCCGTGCTGCCCGAGCGCCGGGCCCACAGGCGGAGCCGGATTTGCCTTGCCGGCAGGTATCTGAAGTTTTATCTGTGTCATAAGTTTCTTTGCCATTTTAAAAATGCTCCTTTCGGCCTTCTTTATCCCTTTTTTTTGGGGGAGGGGATTATTTACATAACTTTTTCTACCTGGTCGAACTCCAGCTCCACGGGCGTCGGCCTTCCGAAAATAGTAACTTCTACCTTGAGTTTTCCTTTTTCCGGTGTTACGTCCTCGACAACACCGTTAAAATTCATAAAGGGGCCGTCCGTGATTTTCACATGCTCCCCTGCCTCGAAATAAGAAGCCATCCTGGGCTTTTTCTTCCTGTCTTCCATCAGGCCCATTATTTCCTCAACTTCTTTTTCCGTCAGGGGTATCGGCCTTGTTTTTGTGCCGACAAAGCCCGTCACCTTGGGGGTGTGCCTTAATATATAAAGTATTTCCTTGTCCTCTTCCCTGTCTATATCTATATCCATTTCCGCCAGTATGTAACCGGGAAAAAATTTTCTGTTTTTAATTACCTTTTTTTTCTTTTTGATTTCGGTAACATTTTCAGAAGGTATGAGTACGTTAAAAACCTTGTCCCCGAGATTGTATGTCTGCACCCTCTGCTCTATGTTTTCTTTTACGCTGTTTTCCTGCCCGGCGTAAGTGCTTATAACGTAC
>CAZHOD010000081.1:0-699 GCA_964534075.1 uncultured Spirochaetia bacterium | reverse complement strand
ATTTAATCACCTATCCAAATATAATTTTCACAAGCCTGGAAAGTAAAAAATCCAGTATGCCGAGGTAAAGCATGAGTATAACCGCCACTATGAGTACGACTGCCGTGGACGCGAGTATTTCTTTTTTTCCCGGCCATGTTACTTTTTTCAGCTCTGCCCATGCTGTCCGTAAAAATTTCATTAATTTCTGCATCCAAAACTCCTTTATAACTACGTTGCTTGTTGCCTGTTGCCTGTTGCCTGTTGCCTGTTGCTCTGAAAAATCAGCTTCGCTGATTTTTCTGGCAGGCCAGGCAGGACTCGAACCTGCAACATTCGGTTTTGGAGACCGACGCTCTACCAGTTGGAGCTACTGGCCTACAATGCCCGCCTATTAACACCTGCCTCAAAGATCATTTTGTTTCTTTGTGCTTTGTGTGCTTCCTGCAATGCTTGCAGTATTTTTTGACCTCGAGCTTTTCGCTGTGTGTCCTTTTGTTCTTTGTCTGTGTGTAATTCCTTCTTTTGCATTTCGTACATGCCAGTGTAATTATCTCACGCATTATTATATAGTCTCCCTGGGTGCGTTTTGATTATTTACCAATGATTATCCTGATACCTGAGGTTTTAACCCGGATCCGGCCCCGCTCAACCCGCGGGCAATCACTCGTTTATCTCTGTAATAACGCCGGCGCCGACTGTCCTTCCGCCTTCCCTTAT
>CAZHOD010000080.1:0-7476 GCA_964534075.1 uncultured Spirochaetia bacterium | reverse complement strand
CCGGCACCGCGATAGAAAAGCTGTCGGACGCGCCGATAAAGGAACTGGTTGTAACCGATACAATACCGCAGGAAGAAAGGGGCAGGAAACTGAAAAATGTAACCGTGCTTTCTGTCTCAAAGCTGTTCGGCGAGGCCATAAAAAGGATACATAACGAGGCTACCATAAGCGAGTTGTTCAAATAAAAATAAAAGTATTTCAAGGAGGAAAAAGAAATGGATAAAATTGTAGTCAAAGGAAAGGCAAGGGGAAAAAAATCAGGAAGGCAGCAGTTGAAAAAAGCCGGCATGATTCCCGGTGTTGTATACGGGAAAGAGACAAAAACAATGCCCATAGAAATAAAGGTGAAGGATATCGAAAAAACGGTTAAGACACTTTCCGAAGGGGCGCTTCTTATTACCCTGAAACTTACGGATAATAAAGAAGATAAGACGGTGATAATACAGGAAGTTCAGCGGGACCCTAAAACCGACAATATTCTGCACGCTGATTTCCGACAGATAGAAGAAAAGGTAGCATCCGTTTTTCATGTGCCGGTTTTTTCAAAAGGCTCGGCAGAGGGGGTTAAAATGGGAGGCACACTCGAGCATTCCCTGAGGGAGGTTACTGTAAAATGCCTGCCTTCGGACCTTCCGGAAAAATTCGAGCTCGATATATCCGGGATGCAGATGGGCGATGACCTTACTGTATCGGACCTTAAGGTTCCGGAAGGCATTGAAATACAGGAAAGCCCGGACAGGGTGCTGTTCGCGGTAATCGCGCCGAGGAAAGAAGAACCAAAACCCGAAGAGGAAGAGGCGGCAGCCGGCGAGGAAGCAAAAGAGCCCGAGGTAATAGGCGAGAAGAAAGAAGAAGAAAAAGAAAAAGAAGAGAAAAAATAAGGCGCTATGAAACTTATAGCCGGCCTTGGCAATACCGGCGGCGAGTACGCCGGCACCAGGCACAACGCGGGTTTCGATTTTCTGGATTACATTGCGGGCCGGGCCAGGCTTAAGTTCGATAAAAAAAACAAACTGGCGGTTTACTGCGGGAAAAATATCAAAGGGGTTGAGACAATGTTTATCAAACCTCTTACGTATATGAACCTTTCGGGGAGGGCAGTCGGTTTTTTTACCGAAAAACATAAAATCCGGCAGGAGGATATACTCGTGGTTCACGATGATATAGACATTCCTTTATATAAAGTGAAGATAAAAAAAGGCGGCGGCGACGCCGGGCATAAAGGCGTCAGATCTATTATCGATGCCCTCGGGGGCGGCGGGTTTGCCAGGCTGCGCGTAGGCGTGGGCAGGCCGGAATCAAAAGGGGGCGCGTGCGATTACGTGCTCGGGGAAATGAACGGGGAGGAAAAAGAAGAATTCATAAAGGCCTTCAAAAGCATGGAAAATTTTACAATGAATTTTATACATCTCGGATATGAAAAAGCCGCGGGAAGATTCAGGGGATAAAAAACAAGCCAAGAGTGAAAATTTAAAACTGAAAAGTAAAATATAACGATAAAAAATAATTGTAATAATAGATTGCTTTAGGCGGATGAAAATTTGTGTCAGTTTTAAACTTCAAACTTTCAGCTGTAAAGAGGGGTTTTTATGGGCAGGTTCACAAAAGAGGAAAAAATGATCCTTTTTACGATAGTAATCGCGGCGGCGGCAGGTGTAATAATAAAAACCGCTTTTTCCTATAATCAAAAAATCGAGAACGTAAAAACTACCTCCCAAAAAGTTGCCGTGGACATAAATAACGCCTCATATGAGAAGCTCCGGGAATTGCCGGGAATAGGCGGTGTTTACGCCCAAAGAATAATAAATTACCGCCAAAAAAAAGGGGGGTTCAAAAAGCCCGAAGAGCTTATTAATATAAAGGGTATAGGTAAAAAAACATATAAAAAAATGGAACGATACGTTGTGGTAAACCCGCCGGGAAAAACGCGAAAATGAAAAACAGGGAAAGCGTATGAACAGGCCGCTTGTCTTTGTGGCTGTTTCGCTTATGGCGGGAATATGGGCCGCCGCCGCCCTGAACATAAACCCTTTTATTTCCCTGTCCGCGCTTATTTTTTTCGCGGGAATATATTTTTTTAAGCGGAAAGATATCTTAATTTTGGCGCTTTTTGCCGCGCTGGGCGCCATGCTTTTCGGATGCAGGCATAATTTGTTCCCGTCAAATCATATACGCAATATAGATGTCAAAAACGCTTCGGGAACAGAGGTTGTTATTGACGATGTACCCCGCGAGTCGGAAAAAAGGGTTTATTTCAACGCTGATGTGAGGAAGGTTTATTTTAAGGATTACGCCCTCGAAAATGTCGAAGGCAGGGCCAGGGTTTCGGTTGAAAAAAAGATGGGGGGCAACTTTGAATACGGCGATGTCCTTGAGATAAAAGGCAGTATAAGACAGCCGTCCCCGCCGCGCAACGAAGGGGGGTTTAATTACGGGGAATTTTTGGAGAAAAAAGGGATATACCATGTAATATACGCCAAAGACTATAATACGGAAAAAAAAGGCGAGGATATAAAAAATTATTTTGTGTATTATTCGCTTAAGGTAAAAAAGAGGCTCCTTGATATTATTTATTCTTCCCTTCCCCGCGGCGAGGCGAAAATACTCGACGGTATTATGCTCGGAAACCAGAAGGCAATACCCGATGATATTTATGATAAGTTCAAAATAACAGGGACGGTTCATATACTCGCGGTATCCGGAATGAATGTCGGGCTTATAGCCCTTTTTATTTTTTTTGTACTCAAACTTTTCAGGGTAAAGAGAAAGGCAGCGGCCGCGGTAACAATGGTTTTTGTGGCCGTATTCGCGGTGATAACCGGCGCGGACGCCTCTATTGTCAGGGCGTCCATAATGGCGTTTGTTATGCTGACGGCGGTAATTATAGAAAGGGACGCCGATGTAATGAATTCCCTCGCGGCCGCCGCTTTTATTATACTTATATTCAGCCCTTCGGACCTTTTTGACGTAAGTTTTCAGCTCTCGTTTCTGGCCACGTTCGGCCTTATTTATATGACAACATGGGCCATGGAGTTTTTCAGAAATATTCCCAAGCCGCTTGCCGTAGTTGTGGTGACTACTATTACCGCGCAGGTTTTTCTCGTGCCGGTGCTTGTAAATGTTTTTAACCAGTTTTCGCTGATTTCGGTAATCGCGAATATATTTATTGTGCCGCTCTCAAGTTTAATTACTATTCTTGGGTTTGTGATGTGGGCGGCCGGGACGATAAGCGCGGAAACATCGCGGGTATTCGGAGCTTCGATTTGGGCGCTGGTAAAAGCCATGCTTTTTATAATAGACTGGCTCTCAAAAATACCATACGCCGCTGTATCGATCCGCGGGCTGCCCGCGGTATTCATCCTGTTTTATTTCCTGTTTTTTCTCACGCTGCCGCACAGTGATATAGATTTAAAAATACGAAAAATTTCCCTGAAAGCCTGCGCCGGGATTTTTCTTTTTGCCTGGGCGGTTTTACACCTGCTTTACCCGGCCGCGGCCGGTAAATATTATGTAATTTCGGCGCGGGGGGTTGATTCTGTTTTTTTAAATACTAAAGGAAACAGTAAAATACTTTTTTTGGGATACGGCGATTATAAGGACACTTTCGCTGTGAAAAACACGGCCGTTCCTTTTCTAAGGCATAAGGGAATTAATAATATAGATTTTCTGGTATTATATTCGCTTAAAAACAGTGAAAATATAAAAATTTTGCGCAGGAATTTCGCTGTGAAGCGGGTTTTGAGGGATGAGGGCTCTTACAAAAGTAATTTTGTTGTGGATGGCAAAACCGTTATGCACACAGGCAGGTATAAAGCGGAGGTGAAAGCTGAAAACGATACGTTTATATTTACAAAGCTGCTGACGAGGGGGCTCTCACAAAGGCAGGGCGCGGAGATATACGCGTGTTTTTATTCAAAAGAAAAACTTTTAAAAACCGCGCGGAAAAATAAAATTTTTATAAATTCGCTTAACAGAAAATGGCCGTTGAAATTAAAAAATGAGAATATTTATGACGCGGGTCAAAACGGTATGGCTGTTGAAAAGTTCGAATGAAAACAAGGAGGTTTTACAGCAACCAATTTGAGCTTTAGTTGTCATATGGTTATCAAAACTTAAGTGCAGGAGGCGGTTGTGAAAAAAATATTCTTTTACGCGCTGTTTATTCCGGCTTTAAGTATTATATTTATCACATGTTCAGAAAAACAAAATCCCGCCGGTTCCGCGGGCTCCGGGGAGGCTTCCGGGCCGGGTAACTGGGTTGTTTCCGGCCGGGCCGATACATCGCAGCCTCAGTCAACAGAAAAATATATTTTCATTCACCATTCCACGGGTTCGGCGTGGATAAGCTCGTCATCCGGCGGGCTCGGCACGGAGCTTAACAATAATAATTATTATGTAACTGAATCCGATTACGGCTGGACTGTGTCGGCAGTGCCCGCGGAATGTTCGTCTTTGGGCACGGATATGGGCAACCATACAGACACCTCTGACTGGCCCTGCTGGTTCAATACTACGGTTATGCCGGATGTTTACGCCAATGATTCGCATTATGATTACACAAATGTAATATCCGACCCGGGCGGAGAAGTGGATATTGTAATGTTTAAATCATGCTATCCTTTGAGTGAAGTAGGAAGTTCCATAGACGATGAGAAGGATATTTATAACGGACTTTTGGATTATTTTTCTACAAGGACAGACAAGCTTTTTATACTTGTAATTCCCCCGCCTGAAATAGAAATTTCCAGCGCGCCGCTTACAAGGGAAATTTCAAACTGGCTCGCGGACAGGGAAAACGGGTGGCTGTCTTCTTACGCGCATAATAATGTTTACGCTTTTGATTATTATAATGTGCTGACCGACCCCAATAACCATCATTGGGTGAATTCCGGAGGGTATGAGGAGCATATAGTATCGGACAGCCCGGCGGATTCGGCGAATCCAAATGAACTTTATTATTTTTCCGGCACAAACAACCATCCCACCGGCCCGGGGCACCGGAAAGCCGCGGATGAATTCATGCCGCTTCTTAACGCGTGGTATAATGAATGGAAAGGCAACTGAGCGCGGGCATACCGTCAAAAATCATATGATGAAAATGAATGCTGTTAAAAAACCGGGGAAAATTCAAGCAACGTAATGGGCCGCATCAACCTGCGTTAAAACTTCCGCCTTCGTTAAAACTACTGCGGACAGGTCCACTTTCGCTAAAGCTTCAGCGGACAGGCAAGGACGGCCCCTACAAATACTTTCGTTATTGAATGTTCTTGTAGGGGCGGGTCTGTGACCCGCCCAAAACCGGGACAATTACAAACCGTCCCCTGCAAAAAAAACTGCGTAATATTTCCTGTTTTTAAAGTTCCTTCTCTCGTCACCTCCCCGGCCGAGGCAGCCTGAAAGGCGAGAGGGCTTTTTTATCTAAAAGCCCACCGAATTTTGTGCATTATCATGAAGATGTTTTGTATTGATAAAAATATTTATATCCTATATAATTAACCGTATTCGCAGATAAAAACCGGTATTTTTACAGGGAAAAATGCCTAATGCCAGGGAGGTTTAAAATGAAAGGCGTTATACTGGCGGGAGGCCTGGGAACAAGGCTGAATCCGCTTACAAAGATAACAAACAAGCACCTGCTGCCCGTATACAACAAGCCCATGATATATTACTCAATTGAGATGTTTGTAAAAGCGGGTATAAGGGATATCCTGGTGGTTACGGGGGGCAAAAATGCCGGTGATTTTTTGAGGCTGTTAAGAAACGGCAAGCAGTTCGGGCTTAAAAAGCTCGATTACGCGTACCAGGAAGGAGAGGGGGGCATTGCTGACGCGCTTAAACTTGCAAGGGATTTTGCCGGGAAAAACAAGGTGGCTGTCGCGCTTGCCGATAATATTGTTGAAAAGAACATAAAAAGATTCGTAAATGGTTTTAAAAAACAAAAAACCGGGGCAAAAATACTTCTCACCCCGGTAAAAAATCCGGAGGAATACGGCGTCGCGGAATTTAAAGGTAAAAAAATAGCGCGGATAAGAGAAAAGCCCAAAAAACCGGCAACAAACCTTGCTGTTACAGGCATTTATTTTTACCCCCCCGATGTTTTTAATATCGCGGAAAAGCTGCGGCCGTCAAAAAGAGGGGAACTGGAAATAACCGATGTAAATAACGCGTACCTGAAAAAAGGAAAACTCAAATATGACATACTGGACGGATGGTGGATAGACTGCGGCGAGTCAAAAGACGCGCTTTTGGAAGCGAATTTGAGGGTGAAAAAATACGGAGCCAACAGGTAAAGGCATTGCGATATTAAAATCAAAAATCAGTAAGGAGGTTTGCCTGTGATAAACGGAGTAAAAATAAAAAAGCTTAAAGTTATACCGGATGAAAGGGGAAGGCTGGCGGAGATTCTGCGCTGCGACGATGAGGTGTTCGAAAAATTCGGGCAGGTTTATTTTACAACCGCCTATGCCGGGGCTGTAAAGGCATGGCATTACCATGAAAAACAGGATGACCATTTTGCCTGCGTAAAGGGCATGATAAAGCTTGTGCTTTATGACTCAAGGGAAGAATCCGCCACAAAAGGCGAGCTCAACGAGTTTTTTATAGGCGAGCACAACCCGTCGCTTATTAAAATACCAAAAAACGTATATCACGGGTTCAAGGGTATTTCCGAAACCGAGGCTATAGTGGTAAATACACCCACGGAACCGTATAACAGGGAAAAACCGGATGAAATAAGGCTCGATGCCCATTCGGATAAAATACCTTATGACTGGGAGAGGCAGGATAAATAATTCCGGATTTCAAATTGGAGACAGTAAACTGAAAAGATACAAAGCAGCGAAATTTACATAACTTAATAATAAACGGGAAAGGAAGTTGAGAGAGGGCGGTTGTTGTAGCCGCGCCCCTGGCAGGCTCAGGACATCCCTCTACCCCTCAGGGGGGCACTGAAAAGAGTCCCACAAGGGGAGAGGGGTATTTGACGATAAGCTTATTATAGGAGGTTTGTTTTGAACATTCTGGTAACAGGCGGAGCGGGTTTTATAGGGTCTAATTTTGTCCGGCATACGCTAAAAAAAGAAAAAAAAGATTCAATTACAGTTCTGGATTCACTTACATACGCTTCTAACCCGGGCACGATAAAAGAGTTTTTAAAAAATAAAAAATTTAAATTTGTAAAAGGGGACATCCGGGACGCAGGAAAGGTATCTCCTCTTATGAAAAGGGCCGATATTGTTGTTAATTTCGCCGCGGAAACGCATGTGGACAGGTCCATTATGGGGCCGGCGGTTTTTACTGAGGCCAACGTCCGGGGGGCCGTTGTCCTTTTGGAGGCAGCGAGAAAATACGGCGTGAAAAAATTCATACAAATATCCACGGACGAGGTTTACGGCAGCGTAAAAAAAGGGAAGGCGAGAGAAACGGACAGGCTTAATCCCACGAGTCCGTATTCATCATCAAAGGCAGCGGCGGATT
>CAZHOD010000079.1:5729-7479 GCA_964534075.1 uncultured Spirochaetia bacterium | reverse complement strand
AGGGCGTGCCCGTGTGGCGTATAACACGAAGTGTTTTTACGGTACTGCGCCTCCGGGGAATAAAACGCAAAAAGTAATACCCGGAATCTGAAATTTGGAACCCAGAATACATGCCCGCTTAGAATGGCAAAGTGTTTGGAATTTGGAACACTTGTCCTCCGAACCTCCAACCTTCTGTCCCTCTGTATCTCTACCTCTTTGGCCGGGGGTTGACATTTTAGGAAAAATATTGTATATTTAGTCAAGCGATTGACTAAAGGAGGCCGGATTGAAAAGGATGACAATTAAGGATGTCGCGAAAAAAGCAGGTGTAGACTCTTCAACCGTATCGCTGGTGTTAAGCAATAATAAGAGGATACCTGAGAAAACAAAGGAAAAAATATGGAAAATAATAAACAAGCTCAATTACCGGCCGTCTGTAGCGGCTCAAACCCTTGCGAAAGGTAAAACAAACAACATAGCTGTTGTGAGCATAGGGTTTTCTTCATGGTATGAAATGACGGTGTTCAGGGGTATTGAAAAGGTTGTTGACGAATCCGGTTATACAATAAGTTTTTTCGCGACCGGTGGTTATAAAAAAAAGGAAAATTCTTTTTTTCTCGATGTACTCAACGGAAACAGGGCCGACGCTGTCATCGGTTTGAGTGTGCTGCCCGATAAGAAAATACTTTCCGAAATGAAAAAAAAGAAAATACCTTTTATTTCCGTAGGCGAGCAGCACAAAGGTTTTATAAATATCCTTATGGATGATTATACAGGGGCTTATATGGCCGCGTCGCGCCTTGTGAAAAATAACAGGAAAAGGCCCGCGCTTATAACAGGGCTGCGCGTAAAAGGTTTTCCGGCAAGGGATATTCTTGAAAGGAGAAGAGGGTTTAAACAGGCGCTTTATGATAATGGCGTTGAATTCGGCAAAGAACGGGAAATTTACACAGAGGATTACTCGTTTGACGCGGGGATAAGAAAATTTTCGGAACTTATAAAAAAAAATAAGAAGATCGACGGTATTTTCTGCGCCGCGGGGGATAATGTAGCAATAGGTGTCATAAAGGAAGCAGGCAGGCTCGGCGTAAATATACCCGGTGATATCTCTTTGATAGGTTTCGATGATATAGAAATGGCAAGAGGTGTTGTTCCGGAACTTACGACAATAAAACAGCCTGTGGCGGATATGGGAGAGGCTGCTTTTAAAACAGCCCTTAACGCGCTTAAGGGCGGTAAACCCGGCGATATTATTTTTAAACCTGAGCTAATTATAAGGCAAAGCGCGTGATGTTTCAAAGCTTCGCGGCTTCGCGGCCCGGAGGCTTGGAGGCTTGGAGGCTTGGCAAAAACAAAAAAAGCAAAATTAAAAAACAATACCTGGGATTTGAAGTTTGAATTTTTAAGTTTAGAATCGGTTTTAATAAAAATGGAAATGCGTTAGTAAAACGGAGGAAATTATGAAAAAAATTTTGATGTTTATGATTATTATTCTTACTGCCACACAGTTATTCGCGAGGCATATAAGGGTCAACCAGGCGGGTTACCTTTCAGGGGATACAAAAGTCGCGAATCTTTTTTCCAATGAAAACCTCGATTCCGCGGAATTTTCAGTCATAAGGGTTTCTGACACTGCGGTGGTTTTCGGGCCCGCGGCCGTCGGCGCGAACCTGGGTGCGTATTCCGGGTTTTCCAACCATTATAAGCTGGATTTCTCCGGTTTGGTTTCGCCCGGCGTGTATAAAGTGCAGCTTTCGGACGGTGTGAC
>CAZHOD010000079.1:0-5719 GCA_964534075.1 uncultured Spirochaetia bacterium | reverse complement strand
GAATCGTATGAATTTGAAGTTTCAGACTGCGTATATGAGTACGCGCCCGCGGCTGTCCTGAATTTTCTGCGGGCGCAAAGATGCGGGAACAATCCTTATTTGAACGAAGTGTGCCACGCCGCGTCAGGCACAACAATAAAGGACGCCGAGGCAGTGGGCGGAGCGAATGACGGCACAATTTACGGCGCTGAAGGCGGCTGGCACGACGCTGGTGACTATATCAAATTCATGATAAACGTGGCTGATGTTACTTTTCTCCTTCTTTTATCCTACCAGGAAAACCCCGCGATATTCAGGGATGATTATTCCGCCGACGGTGCAGCCGGTTCAAACGGGCTGCCCGATGTTCTCGACGAGGCAAAATACGGCCTGGACTGGATAATGAAAATGCACCCTTCCACAGATGAGTTTTACTACCAGGTTGGCGGAGAGGAGGACCATAACTCCTGGAGGATGCCTTACGATGATACGCAGGAGTACCCGGATACAGCTTCCGGCTACAGGCCCATGTACCACTGTGAAAGCGGTAAAGGCGCCAATGTCGCCGGCAAGGCGGCTGCTTCCCTTGCCATGGCGCATATTATATGGAGCGGGCTGGGCGATACAGCGTACGCCAATACCTGCCTTACACACGCGGAACAGCTTTATACTTTCGGGCAGAATAACCCGGAAGCCCAGCCTTCCAACCCTTCGTCATTTTACGGTGAAACAACATGGGAGGATGATATGGAACTTGCCGCAACCGAACTTTACAAGGCAACCGGGGATTCTTCCTATCTTACTGACGCGGAAAATTACGCTCCGTCCGTGGGTTCTGCCTGGGGATGGACAGACTGGGGCACGCTTAACTTTTTTGCCCATTATGAGCTTTATAAGGAGACTTTGGATTCCGCGCTTCAGGCAGATTTGCGAAGTTATATGGAAGGAGACCTGGATGGTAATGTTACCTTTGCAAATGCCGATATGTTTGGTATTGCCGCGGATTATATATGGGGGTCAATGGCGCTGAATACCGCGGGTGCGCTTAACGCGTATCTATATAATAAACTTTTTGGGGATTCTTCTTATGACAATATGGCAGCCGGAGCAAGGGACTACCTTTTGGGCAGGAACCAGTGGTCAGTTTGTTTTATAGTGGGGATGGGGGATGATTTTCCTAATGAACCTCACCACCAGGTAGCTGATATACTTGATTCGGATATAACTGGTATGCCTATTGAAGGGCCGGTATCGCAGTCAAACTGGGAAAGTTACGGAGCTCCCGGGCCGCCCGCCTCTGATCCTTACGCGGATTTCCAGTCCGAAACCGCGGTTTATTACGATTACCAGCCGGATTATTCCACCAATGAGCCCACAATATGGCAGGCAGGGCTTACTCTCGCCATGTTTTCGTTTCTCGCGGATAATACATGCGTTTCCACAACACCTACATTTACAATAACACCCGGCGGGCCTTCGAACACACCTACTTTTACCAATACGGTTACTCCTTCATATACCCCTACGCCTCCTTTGGTTACCGGAGGCATGCTCGATAATTTCGAGGATAACGAATTTACCACAAATCTCTGGGGAGGAGCGTGGTATGAATGGGCAGACGCTTCGTCTTCTCTGACAAAAACTGTTTCAACGGATGTTCCCTCCGGGGGAGGAAGTTATTCAGGTTCTTTTACAGCGGATATTTCCGGGACAGGATGGCCGTCTGCCGGCCTGGGAACAAATCTGAATAGCGCCGGAACTGACGAGGATTTAACCGCTTCCGACGGAATGAGGCTCTATATGAAAGGCGTTCAGGGCACGGGTGACAGCGTTACATTCGCGATACAGATAGTAACATCCACAATAACCGATTATTCATACTGGAGGTACGTATATACGCCTGACAGCATATGGGCTTATTATGAAATTTCCTGGGCCTCATTCACGTCTCCCGGCTGGGGTGAAGGCGATCTTATGACGCTCGATGAAGTGCTGCAAAATGTCACTTCTTTCCAGTGGTCCGTACTCGCGGATTCCGATTCCTGCGTAAATACCGGGAATGAGTGGTTCATCGATGAGGTTGAAATATACGGAATGAATACTCCGACAGCAACGCCGGTATTATCCGCCACCCCTACAAATACGCGCACACCTTTTTCAGGAAGCCCCACTTTTACCCCCACTATAACCGAGACGCGGGAAAAATGCAGAAGGTTCCTTGCTTATTACCCTTACTGGGAGCCCGGATATAAGGAGGATAAGATACCATATGAAAAACTTACGCATATATGCCACGCTTTTGTCCAGCCGCAGGCAGACGGCACGCTGTTGGCGCCTTCGGGTTACCTCGAACCAAGCCTGAATACAAACGCGCACGCGGCCGGTGTAAAGGTACTGGTATCCATAGGCGGAGCCGATGAAACCGCGAGGCAGAATTTTGAGACAATAGCGGCGTCCTCATCCCTGAGGCAGGCTTTTGCGGATAATGTATATAATTTCTGCCTTAATAACGGGTATGACGGCGCTGACATAGACTGGGAATTCCCCAATGATACTGCGGACAGGTCAAACCAGAACCTTCTGATGCAGGCGGTAAGGGATAAATTCGATTCCTCTCCCGCGCCCGCGCCTTCATGGGAAATAACCATGGCTGTTTCACCGGGCAATTATTACGGGCAGTGGAACGATTATGACGCGTTAAACAGCATAGTGAGTTATTATAACCTCATGACTTATGATTTTCACGGCAGTTGGTCCGATCATTCCGGGCACAACTCGCCCCTTTATCACGGTAATGACCCTTACTGCACCGCGAGCTGTGAAAACGGTGTGGATTACATGGTTATTACGAGGGGGGTGCCGGAGGGCATGGTCAACATGGGGCTCCCTTTTTACGGAAGGCAGTTTATAAATTCCGAAAACCTTTATGATACCTGCGGCGGGGACTGTACTGAAAATTATATGCTTTACCATGAAATCGAGCCTCTTATAGGAGCCGGTTGGACATACCAATGGGACGCCGCCTCGGTTGTTCCTTACCTTACGAATGATTCAGGCGCGGGGGTACTTGTTTATGACGACGCGGCGTCTATTGAAGCCAAGGTTAATTACGCGCTGGATACAAGAGGGCTCGGAGGTATATTCATGTGGGAAATTACCGGAGATTATATTTCCGGTGTTCAGCCGCTCCTTGACTCCATGCATTCTGCGTATTCCGCTTTTTGCGGGGGGGCAACACCCTCTGTCACGCCAACCAATACTTATTCTCCGACCCTAACAAAGTCCCGGACCATGAGCCCCACATCACAAATCACCAATACAAGCACTGTGACTCCATCCCTGACTTTTACTTTAACTTTTACCAGGACATCAACAAGCACAAAACAACCAACAATGTCATTTACTCCCACGAATACTGCGACATATACGCCGTCAAAAACACAGATAAACACGCCGGTATTGTCGGCCACGCCGACTTATACAGGTACGCCGCCTACATTGACGGATACGCCGAGCGTGACAATTACCAGCTCACAGGTGCCGACTAACAGCTATACGCCTACGCCTACAGCTACAGCTACAGCTACAGCTACGCCTACAGCTACCGGTTCGTATACAAGAACATTTACTTTCACAGTTACATACACAAAAACCGTAACGCAGGCAATGACAGTAACAGCAACAGCGACCGGTTCACATGTGCTGACCAAAACTTATACTCCCACCCAAACAGCGACAAGCAGCAAGCAGCCGACAATGTCTTTTACTCCGAGCGGGACGCCTACATATACCATAACATTTGTTCCAACTAACAGCGCTACGGAAACATATTCGCCAACCGGCACTCGGCAACCGACAGGTACTTATACTCCCACTCCGTATCCCGCGGATAAAGAACCTGTTATAAAAGATATTTTGAATTATCCGAACCCTTATAATCCCGAAACCGGAGAAAACCTGAAATTTAGTTTTCATATTACCGGTGAACCTGTGGCAATAAGGCTGGCGATTTATACTGTGGCAAAGAGGAAAATAAAGTACTTCAGGTGGCTTACCGGCATAAAGGCGGGGGATAATATAGTTGTGATTCCTGCGGGGTATGTAAAAGATTTAGGGAACGGGGTTTATTATTACAAAATTACGGGGCGCGTAAAAAATCAAAAAGAACTCATCAGGGGGAAACCCGGGAATATTATTATACTCAGATAAATTTTTTTTTAGCTTAATTTCCTTATTTTCACGTGTTAGTTTAATCGATTAAATTAATTTAATTGACTTTTGCGGGTTTCGCGGGTATATTTATATTAGAAAGCTTTTATACGTTTAATCGACATCGAAAGCACCAGAATGAATATATAAAAGCGGATAAATACGCTTTTGAAAACGGGGTGGATAAAATGAGGAAAAATAAAATTTTTATCTTTGCCGCCTCACTAATCCTACTTCAATTACCACTTTTTGCGGGGCTTCCCAGGGTTGTTTCAGTAACAATGGATAATCCCTCTCCTGATTTCGGGGACCTGGTTAATGTCACTGTCGAATACTGCCACAGCGTGAACCAGCAGGCTGATATAAATATAGCTGTGAGCCAGTACCCTGACAAGCAGGGGCCCGGCACAGGCGGGCAGGTTTTTGTGGTCAGTTCCGAAGGTATAAATGAGCCTGTGGCGTACCCCGAGGAAAACAGGATGGGGTATAATGTATATGACCCGAATGTCGATCCGGTGCCGCCGGGTACATGCACGACCTGCGATACAAACGAAACAAACGGTAATCTCGAAACCATGACATTTACGTTCAATATACCGGACGCGGGTAATTTCACAGGGTGCGATGTTACGGAATTGTACCTTCATGTCGGGATGAAGGACCAGATGTACAGGGGAGACTGGACATCTCTCGCGCAGGAAGACTGCCAGAGCGAAACTTTAAGCTGGCTCATACCGTTTTTTCCCTCGGATTTTTCATTGCATAAAAGAATAGAGGGCGTGGCGGATGAGCACGGTGACCTCGTTTTATTCTCAATAGATTATGAATACGCGAACGGCCCGCTCACAATAACAGACGCGATTCCCGGAAACGGGAGGCTTGTGCTCGAAGAGGCCGGCCCTGAGTCAATCATAACAACGTCCCCTTTGCCTTACGGCCAGGCCGAGGGCACGATTACATGGGTGCTGCCGGACAGGACCAATATGCGCGGTTCATCAAACGGCACGGTATGGATGCTTTTGCGCCTGGTTAAACCTCCGGCGGAAGATGGAGATGTTATAGAAAACACTGTATCAGGGACAATGGGAACATTGCAAAAAAGTTTTTCCGCGTCACTTACGGTCGGCCAGCCGGTAATGTCAGTGACAAAACACCAGAGCGCCAACACGCTTGATATGTTTGATACCATTACTTATGTGCTTTCGTATGACATAAGCGGTTCAGTGCTCAGGGCATTCAGGTCATTTGACAATTACGCAGGCACATATACAGGGGCTACCGGGCCGCCGCCGGGATGGAGTTTTCAGCCGGACGGAGCCAGCGGCGATAGCGGAACATGGACAATAGCGGACCCGTGCGGCACAGGCGACGCGTATATAACAGGAGACGCCACAGGCGCGCCCAAATACCCGGGTTTGCTGCTCGATGACGGGGTAAATGACGCGAACCCCATGGATGATGATGATTATTTCTGCACCGGGATAATAGTTTCGGATGTACAGGTACTTTCTGGTGCGTACTCCGTGCATAA